>JAFGVO010000267.1 GCA_016937935.1 Deltaproteobacteria bacterium
AAAGAGAAAAAACGTCTCCTTTTTTTTACAAAAAACACCTTTTTTTCTATTTATTTCAAACACTTAGATTTCTGGGATGGAAACTATTTAACATTCCGCAAATATCAGAACTTGTATCTCAAGTAAAAATTACTTTTGTAAACTGTACAAATTATCCATAGAGAGGTATAAATCTGCCGCTTTAACAGTTGAATACTGAACATCAACCAGAGTGAAATTTCGGATAAAACTATGACTGATAAATATATGGGAATTGATTTGGGCTCCACAAGCATCAAGGGGGTTCTGCAAAAGGATGGTAAAATTGAGAAAGTATCTGTAATACCCCACGACGGAGATATTAAAGGTACTATTGAAAAAGTTTTATCTGAGCTTGGTTATAATAAAAAAAATATTAATTTAAGAGGGGTTGTTACAGGAACTTCTGCAAGATTCAGAATTAATCTGCCTGAAATGATTGCGCCCGTTGCACTTGAAAGAGCTCTTTATGAACTTAAGTTGAAACCCGCTGCTGTTGTCTGTCTTGGTGGTGAAGATTTAGTTGTATACTCTATTAATCAGAATGGGAAAATTGCATCAACATATTCCGGTAACAAGTGTGCATCAGGTACCGGGGAATTTTTTGCACAACAGCTTGGAAGAATGAACCTGACCCTTCATAACTTTGTTGAAGCCGCGACGGATTCTAAAATTCAGCAGATTTCATCGAGGTGTTCTGTTTTTATGAAGTCGGACTGTACTCACAAATTAAATAAAGGTGAGGCTACTCCCGGGGATATTGCTCTCTCTTTGAGCAAGGTAATGGCTGACAAGGTTTCTGATTTTTTAAGCAAAGCCAGGATTGAAAAAGGACAGGTTGTGCTAACAGGGGGAGTTACTCAAAATCCCTTTGTTAAACAGTTTATTGAACAGAGCAGACCGGAACTTGAAATTGTTGTTCCTAAAGAGAGCCCCTATTTTGACGCATATGGGGCAGCACTTATGGCTCCCCAAAAAGGCAGAACCATTGGTGATGTTGATGCCCTGTTTAAAACCGACAGTGGATTCTCATATGAGAGTTACGATAAATTTAATCCGCAAAACAGTCTGGTTACATATATCAGCTCTCAAAAAGGAACATATGATCCTGATGGGGAGTACGTTTTAGGTGTTGATGGAGGTTCTACAACCACAAAAGTTTCTCTTGTAAATATCAAGACTGATGAGGTTGTGGCTGCCTATTACGGACGTACCCATGGCAATCCAGTTGAGGCTTCAAAACAGTGTATAAAAGAGATTAAAAAACAGATAGGCGAGAAAAGTAATCCTAAAATAACACTTGTTGCAACTACAGGTTCTTCACGGGAACTTCTTGGTGTCTTTTTTCAGACCGACGCGGTTTATAATGAGATTATCGCTCACACTACGGGCACAATGTTTTTTGATAAAGAGGTTGATACAATTTTTGAAATTGGCGGTCAGGATGCCAAATATGTATCTATCAATAATTCTGTTCCTGTAGATTATGCAATGAATGAAGCGTGCTCCGCAGGGACAGGTTCATTTTTAGAAGAGTCATGCAGGGGAGATCTTAACATTGGTTCTCCCGAGGATATTGGTCCCATTGCATTAAAAGCAAGTGGTCCGTTAAAGTATGGTGAACACTGCTCTGCATTTATTAATTCTGATATCCGCAAATCAATTCAGGAGGGTTCTAAAAAAGAGGATATAGTTGCAGGACTTGTTTTTTCAATTGTGTCAAATTATCTCAACCGGGTTTGCGGAAACAGGGCTGTTGGTAAAAAGGTTGCGTTTCAAGGAGGGGTGGCAAAGAATCCGGCAGTGCCCCTGGCATTTGCAAGGATGACAGGCAAAGAGATTATTGTGCCTCCTGATCCTGAACTTATGGGATGTTTTGGAGTTGCCATTCTTGCAAAGAAAAAATTTGAGGAGAAGTCAATTTTAAAAGGCTCTTATAACCTTGATGATATTCTCAAATATACAATTGAGTCAAAGGGCAGTTTTGTTTGTAAAAGCTGTGACAATTACTGCACAATAAACAGACTTGAAGTTAATAAAAAGAAATTTCCTTTTGGGGGGAGATGTTCAAAATATACAAATATCAGGCGTAAAAAAACAGAGATTGAAGTTACAGATTACATACAGTTAAGAGAGAAGATGCTCTTTTCACAATTTGCTCCTGACCCGGAGGCTTTTGCCGGCGCCGCTAAAAGTGTCGGGATTCCAATGGCTTTTTCTGTTCATTCACTGTGGCCTCTTTATTCATGGTTTTTCCATTCTCTTGGAGTCAGGGTTGTTCCTTCAACAAGTATTGACAGTGATGGAATTGCTAAAATTGAGAGCAGTTACTGCTTTCCAGGTGAGATAGCCCACGGGGCAACACTTGATGTTATTAAAAAGAATACAGATTTTATTTTTCTTCCATTTTTTAAAAAAATGCCTTCTATGGAAAAAGGTCCTGTTCATGCAACCCTCTGCCCCATTACCCAGGGAACGCCTTTTTTGCTTCAGAAGGCTTTTGATATTGATCAGGCTAAGATTTTAAGACCCATGATAAGTCTGGATCTTGGCTTTGATGATAGCAGTGAAGAGTTTGCAAATGTTGCCCTTCAAATGGGGTTTTCCAAATCTGACGGTATTGCAGCCTTTAAGACAGGCCTTGAAAAATATCAAGAATTTTTAAAAGCATATAAAAAAGTCGGACATGAGACCATTGAAAAAATTAAAAATGATCCTGATACTTTATATATTACCCTTTTAGGCCGCCCCTATAATGCCTTTACAAAAGATGCCAACATGGGGATTCCCAGAAAATTAATATCCAACGGAGTATCTGTTATTCCTTTTGATATGATATTTGATGAAAACGCAGAGATATTTCCTAATATGTACTGGTACTACGGACAGCAGGATATGAAGGCGGTGCAGAAATGTGTGGAGATTGAAAACCTCTATCCGATATGGATTTCAAATTTTTCATGTGCGCCGGATTCGTTTATGCTTCATTACCTTAGATGGATGATGGGGGAGAAGCCTTATCTTATTCTTGAAATTGATTCCCATTCTGCTGATGCCGGCATAGATACGAGGATTGAAGCTTTTCTTGATATTGTAGAGAGTTACAGAAAAGCGGGATTCAAATATAAAAATAACAATGTTCAATCGAGATATTCAATTGAATACAAGGGTGAATTTGCAGATATTATCGACCATAAAAATGGTGAGCGGTTTGATATAAGAGATGACAGGGTAACCCTGATCTGGTCATCTATGGGAGAGTATTCAAGCTCTGCAATTTCTGCGGCAGCTAAAAAGTCAGGGATAAATTCAATTCATCTTCCGGCGTCTGATATTGATACAGTTCAAAGGGGAAGAAGTGTCGCATCAGGTAAAGAGTGCATCCCGTCTCTGATGGTTTTAGGAGGAATGCTTCAATATCTTGATAATCACCCCCCAAACAAGAAAGATGAGATACTTCTGTTTTATATGCCATCAACTCTAGGGCCCTGCAGAACAGGTCAGTACTGGGTTTTTTATGAACGTCTGTTTAAAGAGATGGGTTTTGAAAATGTTCTTATTCTTGTTTGTGACTCATCAAATTCGTACAGAGAGCTTGGCAAAACATTTACAAAAAATGCATGGTGGTCAATTGTTTTAGGTGATTATTTTAGTGATCTTGAGACAGGGCTTAGAATAATGGCAAAAGATCCGGACAGTGCAGTCAAGCTGTTAAGAGAGATCTGGCAAAAGGTTCTTGATGTATTTATAAATAATGGGGATGTGGAAAAAGTAGTTGCAGATGCAGCTGATGTACTAAAAAAAATACCAAGACGAATCTCCATTGACGAACTTAAAAAAGTGCTGGTTGTTGGTGAGATTTTTGTAAGAAGAGACGATTTTTCAATTAAAGAGATCAGGGACTTTTTAATATCAAAAGATATCTTCCCTAAAGTTACAGGCTTTGCAGAGTGGATAAACTACACTGATCACTGTCGCTGGCGGGAACTTGACGAGGAAAAATCAAAATTAAAATACAGCGGTCTGTTAACATCAGGCAGATGGAAATCCCATGCATGGTTTAAAGTTGAAGAGTTTTATAAACAGCTTGTTGAACACAAAATAGCAAGACATCTTAATGCCACAGGTCTATTGCCTCACATGACAACAAACATGCATGAAATTATAGGAAACTCCGAAAAATATTTTCTGGACCCGAGACTTGAAAGTGAAGCAACAGTATCAAGCGGAGCAGCAGCAACAGGAATGCTGAACGGCTTTGACGGAGCAGTAGTAATTGCCCCCTTTGCATGTCTCCCCGGAAGAGTAGTAGAAGGCCTGTACAGTCCCTTCGCAAGAAAAAACAACTACCCCTATCTTGTACTGGAAAACGACGGCAACACCTACTCCCCAAACATAATAGCCCGAATGGAAATCTTTCGTCAAAACGTCCTGAGGTATAAAAAATAGATTATTGTTTCTTGGTTTTGTTATTGTGCCGCATATACTTCAATAGGCAAAAAATGATTTTTTTAGTTCAAAAGGGGTTGACTCTCCACCTGGGGGAGGGCTCATATTGGTTGATAAGAGGGGTTGGCCAACCTTTATAAGGTAAAAATTAACAACCATTAACAGCAAGGAGTTATGGTGAAATTAAGTATTGGTGATTTTTCGCGAATCAGTAAACTGACGGTGAAGACGTTGCGTATGTACCACGAAAGGGGATTGTTGATTCCTGCCTATGTTGACGAGACGTCCGGGTATCGATTTTACGATGAACGCAACTGGGAGACGGCAAGGGTTATTGTACAGCTTCGGAAGTTTGATTTTACCCTGGCAGAAATTAGTCAGATTCTGGACACTGTCAGCAGCGATGGAGAACTGATGGCAGAATTGAAAGCGAAGCAAAAAGCCATTATTGAAAAAATGGAGCGTTACAAAGATATATCACGCTCTATTGACACCATACTTGCGCAGGAAGAAGAGATTAATATGAGTCATATCAACCAGTTTGAAATTGAAGAAAAACAAGTAGATACTATTTTAATTGCCGGCTACCCCATGAAAGGCAAGTACTCTGATATTGGAAAAGGATTTGGAGTACTTGGCAAAAAAATGGGCCGCTTTATTAACGGCAAAGCCATCGGTCTTTACTATGATGGGGAATACAAAGAGAGCAATGCAAGTTTTGAAGCCTGCTTTCCTGTACGCAAAGGTACAAGCACTAAAGAAATTTCAGTAAGAGAGCTGCCAGGGGGAACTGTTTTGTCACTGGTTCACAAAGGCCCTTACACCACGTTAAGCAATTCTTACAAACGGCTGCTGGATCATATCAGCCAAAAGGGTATTGAAAGCCAGCTCCCCACCCGTGAAATATACTCTAAAGGCCCCGACATGATCTTCAAAGGTAACCCCAATAACTACCTGACCGAAATCCAGATCCCCATAAACAGATAAAGCTACAAAAACCTGACTGTGTCAGTATTCGTCCGCGAATCCTTCGGCAACAAGGTGGTTGGCTCCAGCGGCTGAGAAGCCAGTTATTTCCGGATGAGCACAAAGCGTCACAACGTCGGCCGGGGTGTCAACTCCAAATAGCTTACGTGCGCCGAACCATCCCTGTTTCAATGCGCCCCCTCCATCGCCCTGAATGGTATTCGGATCGGGAATGACTCCAGTCTGAAGGTAAACAAGGACTCGATTGCCGTGATGGGCATATGCTTCGCGAAGGCGATCGTAAGCATGGGGTTCGAGAATCTCCCCCTGCGCCAGGACCGTTCGGGCCGCGTGCATGAACGCACCCAGCCCCATGGATACATGTCCAAGATCGCGCATTCGCTCGGCGTTCACCCCATCTGGGAACAACATCGGATTTGCAGGTGTGAAGTCATCATTGATCTGGCAGGCCCCCACACCTTCGCCCCAGTGCAGTTTTGTGAGACCGACTTGAGGAGTTTCATTGCTGTCCAGCAACGGTGAAACTGTGTTAGAGTCATAGCTCGAATGGTATATCGATTGAGCGATGCGCAGATTGAAGTAGGCCATTGCATCCTCCCACAAATCCGGGTCACCCGCGTAGGCCGCTATTGCGAGTCTGGAATCGGCGAAACTGGCGTGCCAGTTTGGTCCGTTGGACCAGTCGAGAATGGGATAACACACATCCACGAGAAATGAGGTGAAGTCAGGATCCATATATCCGATGATTGCCGCTGCCTGGGCCAGATTTGTACAGGCCCACCCCGCTACCAGACGGTACTGTTCGCCCGGATCTGTCTGCCAGGAGGTGACGCTGCGCAGTTCATCCAGCATGGCAGCAACTTTAGCCCGACGTTCGTCGTTAGCGTCTGCCGCCCACAACACTGCCTGAACCTTCATGTAACCAGACTCATCTTTAAGTACATCACGTTCGACGCTGCTTATTTCTGTCCCGTAGGAAGTGTGAGGACGGTTGACGTTGCCAGCCCAGGAAGAGGCCAGACGGGTGTACTCGGGGGAATCTGTCGACCATGCGTCAATTTCCGCCCGGGTGTAAACCGGATAGCCGAATGTCAATCCTCCAGTCCCGGTATCCGTCACGCTGTCACTTTCCGTGTCAGCATCTGTGCCAGTATTAGTGTCTGTGTTTGTATCCGTGTCTGTGTCAGTATTCGTGTCTGTGTTTGTATCTGTGTCTGTATTCGTATTTGTGTCAGTGTCTGTCTTTGTGTCTGTTTCTGTGTCGCCCGGATTATCTGGGCTTTCACTGTTTTTTGAATCCTGGCAGGCGCATAAAGCAAGAACGAGGCATCCAATTATGAAAGGTTGGTGAACTAAATTTTTAATACATTCCATCACAGTTTCCTCCTGTTCCGGTGGAGATCGGAACAAAATATGGGACAAAAAATGCACATTGTTAATAGTTTTCATTAAAAGATAACTATATCAACAGCAGGATAAAATACTAGTAAAAATTAGCGTTGGGATAACGTCAGAGAATAATCAAATCTGCTGCTCTTGTTTTTGATATTATATTTTCCAGTCTGGATCACATGGGGAATGGGACCGATTATTTACAACATTTCTTCAAGGTCAAGGAGCTGGTCCTGAATCTGGTACTCCTCCATTTTTCTGGATTTGGCAGGTGCATTGGAATTTAATGGTGAATTCAAGTTCCGCTGGCGACGGGTGTCAATTATGAGCTCGGCGGGATAATCCACCACGTAGCTGATTGTGAACTCCCGTTTTTCGTTGGGCTTGAGCATCAGGTTCCATTGGAGAATGCCCTTTGAATCCGGGGTGCCTCCAGGGGTTATTTTTACGTTGCTGACTTTGATTTCGCGGTTTTCTGAGACGGGTACGCGATCAGCCAGGGTCAGGGCGGTCTCTTCGTTAAGCAGGTTCTCCGCTGTTACTATGAACGCCACCTTCATGCGGCTGGTCTTTTTCTGGATGAGGGAGCTCTGTTTTCGGTCAAGGGTTCGAGAGAGCTTGATGTTGTCTGCAACTCCAAAGAATAGGGCAAAGTTCTCCTCTCTGGCGATGAAGTCCATGTCGGTTACTCCGATGAAAGCGCCGTTCCGGTACAGGGCTACTTTTCCGGGGAGCAGGGCCTGACCCGTGGTGTTAATCATGTCCAGTGTGCGGGCGGCGTTGAGGGACTGTTCAGGTACGGCGATTATTTTCTGGCTGGACTTCAGGTTGCTGTATCCGATGCGCATCCTTGCGGGATGTCCGTCACCACGTACTCTATTAATAGCGGTGGCCTTGAAGTGGGCCGTTGTTCCACGGTTCTCAAGGGATTCAAAAATCTGTACAGTTTTACTCTGGACCACCTGCAGGTACTCCATGTTGCTTTCGTAGACCTTCTCGAAATTGGCAGACTCCTTTTGGGCCATGGAGTTTCGGACTTTGTTCCACAGACGGCTCTGTCCCTCGTAAGCCTGCCGGGCACGGGTGAAGGAAGACATGCGGCTTGTCATAATGCGGTCAACGGTCTGGGTGCCTCCAAGAGTGAGGGCCTCGATTTCCGGAATGCGCACGGATTGCACTGTTGACTGGGTGGAGAAGGACAACTTCGCTTTGTCCCAGTCCTCGCCGCTGGTCTGGGTAACCTGAGCAAATGAAATAACCTCTACATCGTCGGGGTTGGCTGTGTCAAGCCGCAATTCGTGCATGGGCTCCCACGTGGCTCCCGGCATCATATATGTCAGCTCAAGAGTACTGTTATTTGCCCCGTTGCCCTCCATGACTACAAATACAGTGGTCTGCTCCAGACTGAGGAGACTTTTCATGTCTTCAAGTTTTCGTGCACTGGCCTCTATGCGGGGGGTGAGGTTGTCGAGGTGCCGCTGCGCCTTTCGGCGATTGGCTGCGGTTGCGCGAAGGGCGTCACTGATAAATGTAAGAACATCTCCGTAGCTTTGAACGCTCACATTTCCGATGGTGGTATCCTGGGTTATTTTCTCAAGAGAGAAGGCCTTGATTGATTCAATCTGTAATTTTTCCGCATCGAGCACCGCAATTTCATCATTTACAGCGGCAAGTTTGTTGAGGAGAACTTTATGTTCGTCCTCGGCCTTCCGGTAGGTGGTGTCAGTTGTACGAGCCAGAAAGTCCCGTTCTACACGCACATCAAGGATGCGACCCTCAGAGGCTGACACACGTACAGATCCATCATCCACCCAGCCCGGCAAAGTACGAAACGCAAATACCTGTGGTTTATCAGTAAGCGTGGCTGCAGCCTGCCGGGTCACCCGGGCCCTGTCAGAGTAGACTGTAACCGCAGTAACCGTGGACTGAAGTGTAGTCTCATCGGGGTTTTCAGCATTGTCGGAAGTGTTGAGCACATCAGCAATGTCAGGTTTGTCCGCTTTAGCAACGGTATCAGCCGGGTTGGCAACAGGGACTGCAGCCGTCCCATGGGCACATCCCAATGCTAAAAGAGAAATGATCCATACCCGTTTTGCGCAGCTTTTTTTTTTCATAAAAGGGCTCCTCCCTGGAGTTGACGATTTTAATTTGACTCGAATGAACAATTGTTTATTCAAAAATGCAAACAGGAATGAAGGAAAGCACAATGGACCTTATGGACGGGATGGACAATATGGACTTGTCAATAAAGGGGAGTGTCCCCATAAATATGCCCATAAATATGGGGGCGAGAACTTTTGAACTTTTGGACTTTTAAAACGTAAAGGAAAGCGATCAAAAAAATGCAGCCTAATTTACATATTCAAGCGAAAACTACGTTGACACCTACTGGAGTTTAACCCATCTAAATATCACGTACACAACGAAGTTGAACATTAGATTCAAAATTTAACATCTCAACCCAGCCAAAAGAATAATCTACAACCCAGTTTTTATTGTTAGTATTTTCAACAATCGATGATGAACCAAAAACAATACCTTGATCTTCTGTAAAAGCATTAGAATAAATAGCAGGATCAGAACCACATTTATTGGAAATACTTATTAGTTCTGTAACCGTCGGTAATCGCCAGCCATTTTTGCCTGCATATGAATCATTACAACCATTAGCAATTGCATTAATCATAAAATCATCTGCCAATCCTGTACATGTTTTCCCATTCCATGTCTGTCCCTGTGCACAACGTTTCCATTCAAGTTTTGTCCAGCTATCTTTTACAACGCCATCCATAACATCCTCAATTACAAATCTGGAAGTTATATCGTTAGAACTCCCCCCTCGAACACAAATGAGTTGCCCTATATCATTATCTTCAAGCCAATTTAAATATGTAGAACCATTGTAAAAACTTACCATCCAAATTAAGGTATCATTATTTTTAGGTAAGCTACTTGAAGACCAATAGTTACTTTTTTCAATGTTAGGAAATATAATACTATCAATTACCGGCCCTGGATACCCTACACTATAATCCACAATACTTGATAACTCTGTAATATTTGGCGAGCGCCAATCATTATATCCACCATAAGATCCTTCGCATTGCAATAAACTATCCTTGTAAGAAATAGATGACGCTTCACCAACACAAGTTGTGCCATTCCAAATTTGACCAACAGAACAGCGTCTCCAAGTAAGACCTGTTATCAAATCATTTATAACCGGTTCATCAGACGAAGTACTAACGATCTTATAATCATCACCATTATGATGATCCGATGGAACAGAACCTCCTGCTAGCCACAAAGGTGCAGCTAAACAATTTTCTGGCTGAATAGTTGCAGATCCCAATGGAACAGTTTCTAAATCATAAGGATAATCTTCTGGCAGACTGTTTTTATTCCATTCACATGTTAAAGCATCTCCGTAATATAGTGCAACAGCAGATGTAGAACATATTTGTGGAACAATTTTTTCCATAGATAATAATGTCAATGGATTACCAATAACATACTCTTTTGTTAAACCCGAGGACGATGTCATCCATCTAATATTTGCCAATAATGGAGCAATTGATGTTATAAAATTATTGGTAAGTTCAACTATAGATTCATCAGTAATAATCGACATCAATGGCGTCAGGTCAATTATTTTATTATTAGTCAAATATAATTTTTTAAGTTTTCTACCCGAAATTGGTGTTAAATCTGAAATATTATTTTCATTTAAATTCAAATTAGTCAAATTGCTAAAACTAATCAAAGGTTCCAAATCTGAAATATTATTTTTTGAAAAATCATATTCATTATATTGTTGACTATACTTTCCACCAACAAGCGGAGACAAATCTGAGATTTTATTATCCCAAAGTGCAATATTATAACAATCCGGCAACAAAGCCAGCGTCGAGATATCTTCGATATTATTGCCATTCAATTTTAATTGTTCCAACGTTGTTAACTCTTTTATAGGAGAAAGATCAACAACACTATTATTGGCAATTTCAAGTTCATGCAGAGTCTTTAAATTTTTAAGTGGTGTCATGTCTGAAATGTTATTATCAGAAACATATAGATATGAAATTGAAGGTAAACTTGCAATAGCATCCAAATTTTTAATTTGGTTACTGCTAGCTTCCAACCTTACTAAATTGTGCATTTTATTTATTGGATTTAAGTCATTCACATTATTGTTTTCAATTGACAAAAAAGTCAAATTAACAAGATTTGATATAATACTTAAAGAATTTAACTCGGTACCATTTAAATTCAAAGATGTTAAACTAACGAGATCTTTAAGCGGTAAAAAATCATTAATGTGATTATCCGAAAGATTTAATAATTTAATCTGTTTTAAATCTTTCACAGCGCTAATATTTGAGATATCATTATTTTCTAAAATTAATGTTTCCAGTTTGGACAAGTGCGATATTAAATTTATATCCTTAACGTTGTTAAAACTTAAGTCCAATTGTTTCAAATTTACAATGCATTCAATCCCGCGAATGGATTGAATATTTTTTTTCATACTAATAAACCCTGCCAGTATTTCCAGTTTTGATAGAATATCCCCGGTAAGTTCACCTGAATATAAAGAATTTAGTGGCTTGCCATACACAGATGAATTAACAGCTTTCCTAACGGCCTCTTCAAAATTTTCATCCTCAAAAACAACCAAATTTTCACAATCTTGCAACAGATAACCATCTGTTTCAGCGTTTGTGTCACTATCCCAACTTGATGTATCCGTATCGCTATCAATCCGTTGGCTTTTATGACACCCATTAACAAATATTGCTAAAACAATTAACAGCAAGTGATAATATGAAATATTTATCTTTACTAAATTATTATTTTTAACCATAGAAATTCCCTTTTAACACTAATCTATTCTACTAAAACAGAGTACGCACCGGCCTAAAGCCAGTATTGATAATTCCGATTTCCCGAGAATCAGCATATGAATAACCACTCCTGCAAAAACAGGCATCAAGCTGCCAACTCCCCCCCTTAAGAACACCCCTTCCACCTGAAGCGCCAGGGTAACCATAAGGATCCTCAATAACAATACTATCTCCTCCAAGAGGTGTGTTTCTAAATGAATCACCAGTCATTTCTCTTAAATTCCCAAGCATATCAAACAGACCTAAACTATTTTTTTTCTTCTGTGCAACAGGTGATGTTAATTTTCCATTTGAACAGATCTGGGCAATCTCATTTAAAACTTCATCAGGAGAACAGTCTATTTTATCATCTGACAGTAAGTTACCATTGTATGTGCTCGTTGCGGTTCCTGCCCTTGTGGCATATTCAAATTCGGCAGCAGTTGAAAGTCGGTAGCCTTTACAGGCATACACATCAGATAATTTAAATATATCAGGATTGCATGTGAAGCCAGTTTCACAAAATTCAATACTCGCAGGACAACCCTGTCCGACTTCCCCACCTGTACATTCCGATAAATCGTAGCATTTCTCATAACCTTCTTTTTCCGAAATTGCGTTACAATAGGCTGCAGCTTCGTACCAATTAATATTAGCAATTGGAAGGTTATCACCAAGCAGAGCCTCCATCCCCTTTACCTCCATTGGATTTTTGAAACCAGCACTTTTCCACTGGCGTTGAGTAACTTCAGTTTTTCCTATTACAAAAGGATGAGTTAATGTTACAAAAACTTGATCTTCAGAGGCATTAGCCCTACAAGGCTCTGACTGGTCAGAACCATACCTGAAACAACCAGGCTCAACACTGCACCAATACCCGTCACATGATTCAACAGGCACCGGTTGTGAACATTCAATTCCTGTCTCTTCCTCTGCCCAAACAATAATGTTTGCTGTATCTTTTAAACTGGTTATACCTATCCCGCTATCAACACTAAAATCAGATGTCGTATCAGAATCAACAGATTCTAAATCGACATTATTGAAATCCGTTGATTTTTCAATATCCACAGCGCTTACTTTATGACATGCTGAAAAGAAAAGACTCATCATAAGCATTAAATATATTATTGTTTTCACTTTTTATCCATACCTTCTAAAAAAGGGCAATACCCAAATTACAAAATTTAAATACCGCCCTAAACACAGACTCAAATACTAACCATGATCAACACCAGATGCTATACCTGTATTATAAAACAAGTTTCGTTTATCTGAACCGGATCCCATCTGACTGTTAACAATATCCATAATACCATTAGAACCATTGTTCCATCCATAATTTCCAGTGGTATCACTCCAAATATCAAACATTTCATCTATAGACCATTCATTTGCTCCTGATGTCCACAACTCAAAATAAAAATGTAGCCAATCAAGCTCAACACCTTGGTCAACATCCCCTGGATTACATTTATGTTCCATCCATTGATTATTGTCCGAACCAGACTTTAAATACGCATCAAATGCAGTTGGTGGATCAATAATTAGATACCCTAGGGAAGAAGCTTTCAGAGACTCCTTGGGATAAACATAAACACCATTATTTTCGCTTCTATCGTTAAAAATTGCTGTAGAAAAAAAGTGTGCAAAACCTTCACTCTGCGCAGACTGAGCAGCTTCTCTCGATTGCATACAATGAGCATCTCCTCCAAAGTTATCGACATAACTGCATTGACAAAGAGATGATATACGAGGATCTATATTATAGCCGCCACCTAAAGGGCCGTCATTTGCATCTGAAACCCTGTGTCCCATTTCATGTCCAAAAATAAATTTCCAAGTGGTTGCATCAATCCATCCTCCACCAGAATCCAATATACAAATATGCCCAGTTCCATCAAGATAAAAAGCCCCTCCATCGCTACCACAAGTATTTGCATCTGTCCTCACATATGTCGTAGTATATTGGGGATAAGCAAGGGTGCTATATAGGCTTAGAACTCTACCTGCAATTGGCATCAAATTGGCTCTAGGATTAGTCCAAGTTGAATAAAATCTATGTATACTAGCTAGTTCCCATCCCTTAAAGGGTAGTTTTTTTATGATTTGCAGAATTTGAAACTCCTGCTGGTGTTGGATTTTTTAAATTTGGCAAT
>JAFGVO010000268.1 GCA_016937935.1 Deltaproteobacteria bacterium
AAAGAGAAAAAACGTCTCCTTTTTTTTACAAAAAACACCTTTTTTTCTATTTATTTCAAACACTTAGATTTCTGGGATGGAAACTAGATAATATCAGTCGTAGTAATAGTAATTTGATTCAACACATGATGCAGAATTAAAAAGAGGAAGTGACTGCACTACGCTTGCAGGGTCAGCGATAGTCGCAGAGACTATTCTGCATTTTGAAACACCATACATATAGTCGCCAATATAAAGAGAGCGCATGGCTTCAGTTTCAGTATTGCCGGTTTCATCACTATAAAACTTCAGTGAGGCATTTTCGGTAATCTTACTCTCTGTAAGATTAAAAGTTTTAATACCTGTATCATAATATGAGTTCATCCAGCCAGTATATGGAAGTGCCAGATATCCGGTTTTGGAATTAAATGTAAAAGCCTTGTGATCATAAAGAGCTGAGGAGTAATATGCGTCACCAAAAGATATTCTGTCAACAAGCTCAGGTTTTGAAAAATTCGAAATATCAAATATTGACAATGCACCCTGCCAGTCCTCTTCTCCAAGAGAAATTATAGTGTTATCTCCCCACGGGTGGAGATATGTTGAGAAACCGGGACCAACCCACTCACCAACTTTTTTGGGATTTGCGGGGTCTGAAAGGTCAATTGTAAAAAGTGGATCTGTCTGAAAAAATGTTACAAGATAACCTTTATCCCCCACAAAACGTGCGGATTTAAGTTCTTCTCCCCCTCCAAGACCGTCAAGCTGCCCTGCAATCTTAAGCTCTGTACCTTTTTGTTTTAAAACAACAACGTGATTATCAAGCGGGTTACCGCCCCAGAAATCTCCGGTTGTTGAGGCAACTCTTAAATAACCATCTTTCTCACCCATTGAAAACTGATTTAACAGACGCCCGGGAACCTCGCCGGAAGCAAGGTATTGTGCATTGGCAACATCTTTGGAAATATCAAATTTATAGATTCCTGTTGTTGCATTTCCACCATTTAACCAGAGACCTGATTCCATTGCAAGGGATACAAAATCACGTGATTCTGTCATATAAAGACCCGTCTGACTTGCGTATACAAGACCCTGTTCTGCAAACAGTGCGCTTTCAACAGGTTTTTTTGCAGGAGTTGCAAGATCAATTGAAACAACAGAGACAAGGCCTAATCCTGCAGCACTCTGTGGAGCCATAATATTAGAAGGATTCACAATGTAAGAGGCTTCAGTTTCATCTGAACTAATCTTTTTAGGCATAAAGTCATCAAGTGTGAGGCTGTTATAATAATCTGTATTTACTTTGATAACATTAAAATACATTCTGTTAATGGAATCTTCACTGTTCCAATCCTGTTCTTCACCGTAATCCCACGCCATATCGAGGGCATAGAGAGATGATGAAATAACCGCCCTCACAATACCATCAACCATGCGTGATGAAACATAAGATCCTGCATAGGTTGTTGTTCTAATGAGTTCGGGACTCGCTTTATCAGAAATATCAACAACAGCAATCTGTGAATATGAGTAACCTCCGCATCCATATATGGAACAGTCATACATGTAATCATCAACCATCGGTTTTTCAAATTCCGGATCAACAGCAATGTCTGTATCCATAGTAATATCATCAGGATCTGTCGGAGTGTCAGTTACAGCCAGAGGCATTATCTCACCTGCAGAACCTGAAGATGTCACTCCTGCTTCATCAGGAGCAGCAGTATCCACATCCGGTACCATATAATCCATATCCTCATATCCATAGTCGTAATTATAATAATTTACAGGTGTGGGATTAAATTTATAATGAATAGAATCAGGAACTGAACTCTCTGAAACATTTGAAAAAATAACTGCGCTGTCTCCACTGATAAACATCTCAGTTGCATAACCACCAACATTTAAAGAACCGGTTTTTGTAAGAGCACCATCAGCTTCAACTTTAACAATTACAAGTTCACCCTGATAAAGTGTATAAATGTAATTACCGTCAGTTTTTACAAGATCCGCCTCGTCAACGCCCTCTTCCTGAATATTGGTTGTAGAAAAATCTCCGTTTGATGCTCCTTTGTCTGCTGAACCGCCATCATCAATAGCCATTTCCATATCACCATTTGATGTAGGTGCACCCATATCATAATCGACACCAATGCCGGCAGTAGTATCCCAGTTGCTGTATTGTAGATTGTAAACACTTGAATTTCTTGAAAGCTCAACCTCAGCGCGCATCTTTTGCGTTGAAGCCTGCTTTACATAAGCTAAAAAGTCTGCACTGGAATCAAAACTTGTCAGTTTGTGAACAGCCTGAGTTCCTTCCATTGGTACCCAATTCTTAGTTGAATCGTCATTGCAGGCCGTCATCAGGAATACAACAGTGAAAGCAAAGTACAATGTCCTTTTTTTAAAAATATTTAAATCTGTAAGTTTCATATTATCCCCTTTTGTAAAGTTTTACATTTACATTATATATCAGCTAAAACTTCTTAGCTCATATTTTTAACACCTCATATTTTTAACACCTCAGAAAAAAGTAATGGGAACATTAAATAAATATTTTTTTATTTTTTAACATTTTATATGGTAGTTACATTAATTGGACTTTTATTAACGGAGTATATGTGAAAAGCAGTATAAAATTTCCAAACAGCATTCAACTTTTTGAATTTGTACGAAAAATTGCAGATGATGTCTTTTTGGAAGAACCTCTTTCAGATGTGGCCCTCGGAAGAATTATGGGCCTGGAAGGGGCCAGAACAAGCAGATGGAAATATGGTCAGATTTCCGTAACAGATTCCCCAAGGCTGCTGGCTTTGTCTGAAGCATTAAATATAGATTTATATGTATTAACCCACGTGGCTTCAGGATACATGAGTGCTAAAGAGGCAATTAACCTATTAAGCGACAGCGGCGAATTTTTACGTTTTTTGGGGGATCAGCTGGTTCTTCCTCAAAATGAAAATACTCTCACCTTAATTGACGCAGACGGAGCGGAAGCCAGAATTGTAAGAAACTCGCCATTACGATATACAAGAAAATTCAGAAGAGCCCAGAGTGCCCGTCCTGTCTCAAAAGATGAACAGAAAAGAATCTTTCTTCTGGCTGATGATGATCCCACGGCAATTGAAATTTTTAATAATATTACCGGTCATGGCACAGGGGTAGAAGGAATTGTCGCAAAAACAATGCCCGAGGCACTTCTGATGGCTGGAAAATACAGACCACATATGATTGTTCTTGATCTCTTTTTATCTGGAGCAGACGGTTTTGAAACTTTGCGTGCTCTCAATGCAATGGATGATATTCCCATACGTATTATTGCAACAAGTACTGTTATGACCCAGGCGGTTCTTACAAAAGCAAAAGGGTGCGGAGCCTCAACTGTTATTGAGAGACCTTTAAGAGCAAGAAATCTTGGAAAGCTTGTAAGAGAGTTACGAAACGGATAAATCAGCAGTTGTCAAAATAGAATTCAAGATATAGACTATTAAGAGGAAGTCCTCCAGAACCAATGACATCCTCCATTCCATTACAGCTAATTCTAACATAGTATTCAAAAGATTTATTTTTAACATCAATATTATCAAGTACTTCACCTGTAGAGGGAGTTGCAAATAATTCAACAGCACAGTTTCCCTGAGTGCTGTCAAAAATAAATGATTCGTCTGCCTTGATTTTAGCAGATGTAAAAGAACCTCTGAATTCAGCCCCTGACTTTGGGGTTCCAAGTGCCTCAGCACTAAGATCAAAGACACCTTCTGTAGGAACACCATTGGGACCTTTTATACCTTCAAATTTAAAATAGAGAGGCTGCTGTACCCAGTTTACATCTCCAAGATCATTAAAACTTGCGTGACCCACTTCAAAACTGAATCCGCTGGAATCCTTTTTACAATAACCGTAGTAATCACTTGAAGATGATTTAGAAAGATCTCCATTAATATGATCATCTCCGCCACCGGGATTTATGGCTCCCTTACCATAAACAAAGGCTGCACCTTTAGGCTCATCACATGCTGCAGCTAAAAATATAAATAGAAGCATAAACAGTAACCATGTTTTTTTTACTTTTGTCATATCTATCTCCTGATAAGGTTTAATTTCACCTTTAACGTTATATATATACTTTAACTATAAAAACAGAAAAATCACAACTTGTTTAAGGAATTAACACCAATTCCCATGAGATCTTTTACTTCAATCATAGTCTCTTTTGCAATATTTCCCGCACGCACTCTTCCCTTATCCAGTGCATCAATAACCAGAGAGGGGTTTCTTCCAAGTTCATCAGCCCTGTCTCTTATGGGTTCAAGAGTCTCATTTATAGTTACGGCAAGGCGGGCTTTACAGTCAAAACAACTGATTGTCCCTTTTTGGCACTCAGCTGAAATTTCTTCAATATCACTGATTTTACCAAACAGTTTGTGATAAGAAAAGATATTACACAGCTCAGGATGGCCCGGGTCATCTCTTTTTATACGAGCCGGATCTGTAAAAGCAGATTTAAGTCGATTAACAATTTCTTCTTTTGAATCTAAAATTCCGATGTAATTATTAAGACTTTTTGACATCTTGTTTTTACCGTCAAGTCCAAGAATTCTAGGGGCATCCCCTTTTATTCTGCTTACCATTGGGAAGGTCTCACCAAATTTTTTGTTAAACCTGTCTGCAATCTCACGACACAATTCAAGATGCTGTTCCTGATCTTCACCAACTGGAACAATAGATGCTTTATAAAGAAGAATATCAGCGGCCTGTAAAACGGGATAATCAAAAAGAGCACATGAGGCATCTGCTACTCCGAGACCCACCTGAAGCTGTTGAAGAATTTTACCCATATAATCATTGACCTTCATTACCTCTTTTTGCATCTCTTCAAGCATCAACGGGGTAAATTTTTCTGAAGGATTTATATTTGAAAGACTTCCATTCATCTTTTCAGATAGTTTATAAACGGTATCACCAATTTTTTTCAGTCCAAAAAGAGCAGTTTTTCTGGCCCCTCCCTGTTTTTTATCAAGGGCGCGCTGGAGGGCATTTCTCGCTTTATCTTTAAACTGGGTCATTCTAAAAAGTGAACCCATTGGGGTAATGGTATTAAAAAGCCAGGTCAACTCTGTATGTTCAGGAACATGGGATTGAACAAATATTGTACAATCATCGGGATCAAGACCACAGGCCATTGTTGTAAGAACAGCGTTAAAAGTACGTTGTGACAGCACTACAGGATCAAAATCAACTGTAATTGCATGATCATCCACAACGCAGTAAAGACAGTCGTGTGTTTTAGAAAGCTCCACCCATTTTTTAACAGCCCCAAGATAATTACCAATATGAATATCTCCACTTGGCTGAATTCCGCTAAAGACTCTCTGTAAATCTGTTGTCATTTCTGCTCCCGGTTTTATAGATAGTATTGGTGGTGTAAAAACAAGCAAGAATTAATGTTTAAATTGCAGCTTGATAAAATGGATTAAAAATCTCCGGTATCAACAACCTTAATAATCTTTGGAACAAAATTTTCTTTTATTTCCATTGATTTATATACAAGGGACTGTCTGGTATTAATAAAGAATGCATTGGGTTTCTGCACTCTTCCCTCAATAGTTGTAACCTCCAGCTTAATTACACCACCGCGCTTGGTCTGAGCCTGAACGCTGTTTAGTGAGAGTGTAATAAGTGCTACTGTTATAAATGCTACTGTTATTTTATTTTTTAATCTCATTGTTTTCCCCGTTTAAAGCTCCTCATAACTCTTTTTAACCTATTATATGTTAAAAACCAGTTTTTTTATAAATAAAATTTTTAGATTAAATGATTTTTAACATTAAAAAAATCAGAGATTTTTTGCAGGAACCATGGAATCATACTTGGAATCTTTAAAAAGAGTATACTCCCACTTATTGATAATCTGTTTCTCGTATTTATTATTTCTCAGACTGGTTATATCTTCTGTATCCCCATCCTCAATTTTAGAAGCAGTTAATTCATCTTCCTGAATTTTATAAACAACTCTTCCATCATCAACAGAAAAAAGCCCAATTTCTCTGGGATATCTGAGGCTTCCAGTATACTGAAAAAGTTTTCGGTCAGTTAAAGGAAGAAGTTTTGCAACATGCTCCAAAGTTTTATCTGCAGAAATTACATTATGAAGAAGTTTTCGTAAGTGCATATGAGACAAAACATCCGGGAAATCAATAAGGGGATTTACAACAACCATGGCAGTATGAGTCATAACATCGTTAATTTCCAGTCCATGCCCGATTGTAATTCCGTCATCGTATAAAGACTCGCCATGATCACCTATAAAAATAATTGTGGTATTATTTTTAATATTATGTGCCTCAAGGGAGTCCATAATACCTCCTGCAGCTTTGTCAACATGCCATACCTGATCATAATAGGATCGCTCAACAAGCTCCCTGTTTTTCGGTTTGATATCCCTTGTGGCAATATATTTATCACAAAGAACAGGAGTGTTTACCTGTTTATATGGAAAGTGAGGATCAGTTAAAAAAAAGAAACTGAAAAAAGGCTTACTGTTATCCCTGTTATTTAAAAAGTTGTCAAAAGCCTTAACCACTCGACGTGAAGGTGTTGTATGCTGATGACTTTCCCGCTTCATATCTTTTCTTGTATCAAAAATATAGTCACCTGTAAGATATTTTCCAAAGGGTTCCTCTTTTAAATTATAACCTGTAAAAACTGTTGTTTCGTAACCGGACAGTTTAAAATCATCCATAACTGTTGAGCCGTTATCATCAAATCCCCCAAACAGAAATTGCTTTACACTTGAGTAGGTATATCCCTGAGAAGCGTATGCATAGT
>JAFGVO010000269.1 GCA_016937935.1 Deltaproteobacteria bacterium
ACAATATTTCGCAATAATTTAAAAAAAATAATTTAATGTTGTTACTGTTTCCAGTCAGCGCGCTTCGACCAGTCCGATGCGAGAAATTTTGTTCCTGAAAGTCCGGTTTTGTCATTTTTAATTTTATCAAACCATATTTTTGCCTGTTTATATTTTTTTTGCATATAATAAGCTTTTCCCATCATAAAACAGGCTTCAGTAACAATTGATTGAGGTTCTGTTTCCAGACTGTTTATAAAAGCTTCTGATAAAATGTCAGTCCCGGTTTTGTAATCTTTAAAATTAATAAACTGTCTTGCTGCCAGGTATGCGGCTAAACTGTCATCTTTGTTGTTTAAATAGAAGCTGTTTATATGAATTGCTGTAAGAGAAGGGTTTGTATCCTTGTCGTTATTTCCCAATTTGAGAGCTTCAATAATATATGGTACATCTTTGTCATTTTTCAGAGATAAATAATATTTGATATAAAGTCTTCTTCTTGAGGAAGAGTCCGGAGAATCTTTGTATAAAGTTAAATAGTCACTGCTTTTTTTAAAATCAGGCAGATTTTTCAAATCAAGAACCAACTCCAGAACATATTGGGTAATCATTGTCTGCTTGTCACTTTTCAGAATATTATTTGCAATACTGATTGTGTTATCTGTGTCACCGCATTTTACATATGCATCCAGAATTTTCAGTTTCTGATTAATTGAGCATTTACCCTGACCGCAGTTTTCGTTAAGCAGCTTTAATGACTCTTTACAATTACCTTCACTAAGAAGTCGTTCAGATTTTATATTTATCTCAGTTTTATGGTGAATACATGTCTGTGCAATAATTGATGGCCGATTAAATTTATATGATGCTGCAGCCATTTCATTTTGGGACATGATTTGATTATCGAGCATCTTAAACCACTCTGTTTTTAATCTTGCAAGATCAAAACCTGTAGCTTTTTTAACACTTTCGCCCTTATATATGTTTTTAAATGCCGACGGGCCGAAACGTTCAAGAATGAAAAGATAAAATGAACCTGATGCTGTATAGGCTGTCGGGGCGAACTGTTTAAAAAATCCAAGCCCTGAAATTGAATTTATATCAGGAAGAAGATTGAGATCCTTCATTGCTTTTGCCTGATGATGGAGATCCATAAAAGATGAGCTTCCTCCAAGTGCCGTTGCAGCACCTTCGATTAGAGCCGGATTAGGAAGATACCCGTTAAGATTTCCTGCCAGCTTTAAAGGACCTTTAGCAATTGTACCAAGAATGAGGTGGGCCAGTTCGTGCCTCCCGGTAAAATCCGGAAGTTCACTTTTTTGAATGTACGCCTCTTTAAGCCATGGTTTGGTTAGAGCAACTCCCGCGCCAGTTGCAGCTTTTTTTTGTGTGGAATTTTTAAAAACATAAATGGAATATTTCTCTTTGCTTTTAATATTTAGAGCCTCTTCAATTGTATATAGACTAAAAAACAGATCTTCGGTGTAACTCTCAATTTCATCACTTGTGAAGGATTTATCAAAATAGATATTTAGTCTGCTGTTGCTGACCTTTTTGGGCAGAATCTCCTGAAGTTTTGAATGTGATGTCGTAAAACCAAGATTTTCACTGTTAAAATTAAACAGATAAATAATGGCACCCAAAATTGACAGGATTGTCAGATATTTAAGTTTGAATACTTTTTTATTAAAGCTGAGAGTAAGGGTGGTTGTGTCCAGAAAAAGTTTTATTAAGGTGTAGATTAAGGCAATTATCACTAACGAATGTACTCTGAAAAGTACAAGTGATTTATTTACGGTAATATGTGTGTCGTAAAAAGCTCCCGGAAAATATCCTATAAAGTGTCCATATGTAAAAACTCCGGGAGTTGTGTATATTTTGTAAATTGAAAAAAAGAGAGTTCCTGCATATATCAGAAAAAAAAGAATTGAGGATAAAATGGCGTTTGGAAATAACAGTCCGGCGGCAACTCCTGCAGCTGTTGAAAAAAACAGAGATATAACAGGAAGCAGTATAAAAAACTTCATACCGGTCAGTGTGTCACAGGGAGGTACCCTTAATGTGTTTAAAAATATTACAATAAGAGGAATTAGTACCAGGAATATATTTAGTCTGAAAGAGTGCCAGAGTATTTTTAGAGGTGCATTTTCTGAGCCGGGGAAGGGTGCTTTCTGCCCTCTGATTCTTGCAGGATATAATGACGATAAATGGCCGGCTCCAATAGAAGACGCTATGGCAATTATAAATGAAAATTCAAATCCCGTAGTGTTTGTTAAAGGCAGAAATGCACAGAATATAGATATGGTTGTAACGATTGCAATCCAGATGTAAAAGAGGGGCCATTTTTTTAGAAATTTAATATTGAGCATTGCTCACTTTGATTTGCCAGATTTAATCTCTTTTGAACAGTAAAGATTTAATAATTTAAATGTTTATTTAACCTTAAAAGTGTATTAAGCCAGTTTTTGCAAAGGTTTTAATCAGAGGAAATATTATATGATTGTTGAAATCCATCCCGAAAATCCCCAGCCTAGAAAAATTCAGCAGGCTGTTGACGTTTTAAACAAGGGCGGTGTCATTGCTTACGCTACTGGTTCTGTCTATGGATTTGGAGCAGATGTTTACAATCAGAAGGCTGTTGATAAGGTTTACAGAATAAAACAGACTTCTCCTAAAAAACATAATCCATTCTCCTTTTTATGTGCAGATCTATCGGAGATCAGCAAGTATGCGGTTGTTTCAAATTCTGTTTACCGAATGATGAAAAGACTTGTTCCTGGCCCTTATACATTTATTCTTGAAGCCACAAGAGATGTTCCAAGGCTCTGCATGAGCAAACAGAAAACTGTCGGTATCCGTGTTCCTGATCACCCCGTGGCTCTTGCTATTTTACAAGAACTTGGACGACCGATTATTTCCACATCCGCCAAACGAGAGACTGATGAGTGGCCTTTAAATGATCCTTATGACATTCAGGAGACTTTTAACGAAGTTGATATGGTGCTTGATTCAGGTCTTGGGGGTGTGAATGCTTCAACGGTTATTGCATTTAACAGTTACGGTGAAATCGAAGTGTTAAGAGAGGGCGCCGGCCCGATTGATGATTTATATTAGAGTAAATAGTTAAGTTTGTTTTATTTTTTATAAATTAAAAAGCCGTTTGCAGTTCTCTTCACTTTTTTGAGAAATCTCCTGTAGTGAAATATTTTTAATCTTTGAGAGTGCCGTTGCAATATCTAAAACATGAGCCGGTTCGGTTTTTAACGGATGAGTGTTTAAAAGTCCTATTGAGGGGGCATCTGTCTCAAGAAGGATATTGTCAAGGGAGATTTGTCTGACAGTGTCTATGGCCTTTTTCGAATCAGGTTTTGTAATTGTTCCTCCAAAGGAGATGTAGAATCCAAGGTCAATAAACCTTTTTGCAAGTTCGTAGCTCCTTGAAAACGCGTGAACTGTACCTGTTAATTTCCCATTAAACTGTTCCAGTATTTCAAGGGTTTCCTCAAAGGCACCTCTTACGTGAAGAAGTACAGGAAGATTAAATTCCATTGCAGTTTCAAGCTGTTTTATAAACTGATCCCTTTGACGTGTTTTACAAACATCAGTTTTAAAATCGAGACCAATCTCACCAATTGCAACAACTTTTTCATTTTGAAGCAGCTGTTTAAACGTGCCAAAGTCAATATCTTCGTCAGCTTTCCACGGGTGAATGCCCATTGCCCCATAAATATTCTTGTATAATTTCGTCAGATTTAAAATATTTTGCAATGATTCGTTGTCGTATGCGGGAACAATAATACGCTCAACCCCATTTTGAAAAGCACGATTTAATACAGCAGGGATATTCTCACAGAGTGGAGAAAAGTTAAGATGGCAATGAGTGTCTGTAAAATGAAAAGTCACTTTATATTTACTGGGGAGAGTTGAATCCAAATTTCTCGTGATACCACTCAATATATTTTTTACTGGTATTTACCCAGTTCAGTTCAAGAGCAATATCGTAGAGTTTTTGAGCATTTTCTGCCCGTTTTTTATCATTTTCGAGAAGTTCAAGCATAGAAGCTGCAAAGGCGTCAATATCTCCCGCTTTAACAATCTCTGCAGCATCAGGGGCAAACTGTGTTGAAAATGGAATGAGATCAGATGAGACCACCGCAACTTTTGCCGCAGCAGCCTGGGATACGGACATTCCAAAGCCCTCCATTTCTGATGCAGAAACAAAGAGGTCAGGCACTGAAAAAATTTCTGAAATAATGTCTGACGGTATAAAACCCAGTAAAAACGCCTTGTTTTTAATGTTTTCAAGTGATTCAAGAGTAGCTTCAAGATCTTTGAAGACTTCGCTTGTATTTGGTCCGCCTCCGATAAACAAAAATGTCTTTTCGGTTTTATCGACAAATTTAGAAAAAGCTTTCAGTAAAATATCCTTGCGCTTGGTTTTATCCATGCGTGAAGATTCAAATATGATTTTAGAGTTTTTTAATGTTGATACATCAATTCCTGATTTTGAACTTAAAAATTCATACACATCTTTCAGTTCATCTTTGGTTCTTGGTTTAAAAAGTTCTGTATCAAGACATGGAGGGTAGTTGAAAATCTGCTCTGTTCTCTGTTTTTGATAACAATACAGATTCTGCCAAATCTCTGGAGATGTTGAGCAGAATAATCGGGTATGTTTGCAAATGAACTCTTCGTGGCTGTTTCTTTCAATGAATTTCAGCCATCTTACAGATGATGGTTTTTTATCCCAGTAATTTCGTTCTTTAATGATACTTGTTGAGTGGGGTGTCCAGATATGTCTGTTTGCGTTATGTAATAGCTCGTACAGTTTGAGACCATTGATGTTCAGGTTGTCAAGGAGAGCCTTTCCCAGCAGGGTAGCCTCTTTAATATCTTTATAGGGAAACGGATTTGTTTTTGTATATGTAAGAGGGTAAGAGTCACTTGCATATGGGCAGAGTATTTCAAGAATCTGCGCAGAGGTTTTTCCCTTGTATATTTTTTTTGCAATATGACCCAGATGAAGCTCAACCTCTGTGGACATGCTCAGTTTATGTTTTGTATCACCTTCAAATGGTGTTAATCCCGAAGCCAGAACACCGTCACTGCAATCTTTAATAAAATCGTAGGCTATTTTGTCGTGCCATCTTTCTATAAGCAGAACTCCGATAACCGCTGCATCCCAGTAATGAGTATCAAAACATTCATAATAGTCTTCGGGTCTGATTCCTTCAGCCGCAGCCTCAGCAGAGATAAAATCATCAAGCCATTTGGTCTCTTCTGTAAGAGCAGGAGCAATATCCTCTTTATGGATAAACATATCTCCTCCGCCAGGAACGTAGACGTATCTGATATGATCGCTTAAATTTTCAATACCCTCTCTGATGACTTCACTTTTAAAAAATGGAAATCCCCCGCGGGTAAAAATTGTAACATCCATCCCAAGCTCTTCTAAAGCCTGAGCTTTAGAATTAACATAAAAATTCTGACCACCCGTATCCGGGGCACCGCCAACAGGAATATTAATCCCTGCATACCCATGATTGGTAATCAAAGCAATCCTGGGTCTTCTAACTTTATTTTCTGTATTTGTGTAATTATTCATAGTACTTAAAATACAATCACAAACCACCCTTGTCAATTATCAATAATTCCTCCGTCAATGAGAATGCAGTTAAGCAACAAGACAAGACCACTCAATAATATCAGTGAGTTTTATCAGCAATAAATCATCGCAAACTAATATTGTTGTTTATTTATATGAACTTGAAACAAATTACTTCGTTTCAAGTGTCTTTTTTATTATAAATAATATTCATTTGACTGGGCGTTCGTTATGGCGTACGTTTTTAGTTGGAGGTAGATATGACTACTTTAAATGCTACAGAAGCCAGGAAAAATTTGTATAAGCTAATTGATGAGACTACCCAAACCCATGAGCCTATTATAATTACCGGCAAGCGTGGTAACGGTGTTCTTGTCAGTGAGGATGACTGGAAAGCTATTAACGAAACTTTATATTTTTATTCTGTTCCTGGAATGGTTGAGTCTATTCGAAGCGGATTGAGTGAAAAAATTGAAGATTGTTCCGAGGATTTAGACTGGTAATGTGGAAGCTCTATTTCACAAAACAGGCTCAAAAAGACGCTTTAAAATTAAAATCAGCGGGTTTGAAAAAAAATGCTGAAGCACTTCTTGAAATTATCAGGCTAAATCCTTTTTTGAATCCTCCACCTTATGAAAAACTTACCGGTGATTTAAGTGGTGCAATTTCCAGACGAATCAATATAAAACATCGTCTTGTTTATCAGGTTTTTAAAGAAGAAAAGGCTGTTAAAGTTATTAGAATGTGGACTTACTACGAATGATTGATGTTATAATAATGGCTGTTGCCTTAAGTATGGATGCTTTTGCTGTTTCTATTGGTCTTGGTGCAAAGCATGCACATAAAAACGTCTCCCTGGCTCTTATGTCCGGTCTCTATTTTGGACTGTTTCAGGGGATTATGCCTTTAATTGGTTTTATGTGCGGTAAAAGTATTTTGCCCTGGGTCTATGTTTATGCTCCTTGGGTTGCATTTTTTCTACTATTGCTGATTGGGGGAAAAATGATTTATGAATCACTCTTTGGCGGAATAGAAGAAAATATTGCTAAGATAACCCATAAAGCTATGCTGTTTCTTGCCGTAGCAACAAGTATTGATGCAATGGCCGCCGGTTTTACATTATCATTAATCTCTGTAAATATAATTATCTCATCAATAATAATTGGAACTACTACTTTTTTCTTTAGTCTGGCCGGAGTTTTTATTGGAAGTAAAAGTGGAACATGGCTTGAAGGAAAAGCTGAATTATTTGGTGGTGTAATTCTTATACTTGTCGGGGTTAAAATCCTATTGCTTTGATTATTAGTCTATTAAATCATATTTAACGAGTTGTATTTTGATATAAGTTTATCCATTTGATTGTTTACACTTTCATCTACAATTTTTTTGTGGGGATTTTTGTCAAACCATCTGGCGGTTCTTATGATTCCCTCTTTAAATGGAATTATTGCTTTAAAATCTTTTACTGTCTCTTTTATTCTTGTGTTGTCAAAAATGGCGCTGTGGGCTTTGTCTCCAAGAAGTCCCGGGCCCATTTGCGGGTTTAATTTTGCTATAACTGTTGATGGAATGTGAACTTTTACAGCCTCTGTGTTTAAAGCTGCCGCCATCTGGTCGTAGATTTGATTCCAGGTCAGCAGTTCGTCCGATGTTATATGAAACTGGTTATTGAAAGCTTTAGGATTGCCCAAAAGTGGAACAAACCCTCTGGCAAAGTCATCTGAGTGGGTTATCGTCCATAAAGAGGTTCCATCTCCATGAACAATAATTGGCTTTCCTTTTAACATTCTGTCTGCAAGTGTGTAGCAGCCCCAGCCACCAATGGCTACGGGAAAAAGTGTATCGTAAGTCAGTGACGGGCGGACAATTGTAACATTAAAATGAGATTTTACTTCATCGGCAGTTAGCATATTTTCGCATGCTATCTTATTTTGCGAGTAGTCCCAAAATGGATTAACAAGGGGTGTTTCCTCTGTAATATATGGAGATTGTGGAGGTTTTTCATATGCTGATGCTGAGCTTATGAAAATATACTGGTCAGCATGATTCTTAAAGAGTTCAATATCACGTTTAATATCATCCGGATGAAATGCCACCCAGTTTACAACTGCATCAAAGTGGCGATTTTTAAGAAATTCAGTAACCGTATCCAGATCGTTAATGTCTGCAGTAAAATTTTCACATTGATTTATAATGCTGTTTTTGCCTCTGTTAATCAGTGTGACATCATAACCTTTTTCTAACGCCAACCTGGTTGATGCAGAACTTATATTTCCTGTACCTCCAATAAATAATATTTTCATAAAAATTCTCCTTAACTAAATCAGGGTGTATTCTTATTCAGTTTTATTAAAATCACAATAAAAATAACATGTTAAAATGGGAGGTCGGCCTTTTTCCGGATAGCAGCTGTGGGGGAGAACAGTTGGGACGGAGGCGTTTTTTTTGCTGGATAATATTAAAAATAACAGGTATTTAAATGAAAATGTTTAAAATTAAAATTAATTTAAATTACTTTTTATCCCCAATTCTTTTAATGCTTTTACAGGTTTTTTGTTACTCTTGCGGCCATGAGAAAGCCGGAAACGAAAATATTAATGTTAATGACAGCAGCAGCTCAAAATCAGAAAATTCCAATATTGAAAAGAGTGATCCGGTTATTAATAAATACAATGATGAATCCAGTAAAAAAGCTGCTGAAAAGTGTATTTCCAAAATTAATGATAATATTGAAAACTATTGCAATGAACAAAATGCAGAATGGCAGGTGATTATTGCAAATGGAACGCCAATTGGATATTCCACGTATTTAAGAACTGTTGAAAATGACAATGTTATAACCTGTAACAATTCAGTTATGACTATAAACAGGGGCATAATAAAACTTAAGATTGAATCTGCTGTAATTGTTAGAGAATCTGTTGGAGGGAAACCTCTGTCTTACGATTTTAAAATGTCAGGAAGCGGTTTAAATCAGTATTCCCGAGGAAAAGTACTGGATACATCAATTGATATTGATACTGTTATCAGTGGCAGGCTTTCCACTAAAAGCCTAAAGTATGAAGATGAATTTTGGTTTGATGAAGGTATCAGACTGAAAATGGTGGAACTTGTTAAAACTAAACATAAATTTTCAATTCCAGGTTTCGATCCTCTTCTTGGTGAATTTTCAAATCGTGATTATCTGGTTTTAACTGAAGCTAAAGATTCAAATAAACTTCTTCCCATTGAAGTTACTGAAAAATCCGGCGGAATTTCACTTGTTTCAACCCTCTGGTTCAACAAAAAGATGATTCCAAAAAGAAGTTCCGGCAGAATAGCGGGCATTACGTTTGAGACATATGAGACAGACAGAGATACAGCTTTAAATAATAAACCGGGTGAACTTCCATTTGATATTTTTGAGAGTTCCTTTTTGCAATCTCCCGCAATACTTTCAAAGTCAATTAGAAAAGGTACTTTAAGCTACAGGATTCGCCCCTTGCAAAAGGACAAAGAGCTGAGTTTTGTAAATTCAAAAGAACAAAGTTGTACTTTAAATAATGGGGTTTATGTTGTTGATATAAATAATGTTAAACCTGATAATGATTTTTATGTAGTAACTGGTTATGATACTGAAACTGCAAAATACCTTCAGCCTAATAACTGGATTCAAAGTGATAATCCTCTTATTGAAGAGCTCTCTAAAAAGGCGTTTTTAAGGAAACCGAGTGTCTCTTCTATTGAGAGGTTTGTATCAGAATATATACGTTATCCCGGGTTATCAACAGCTTATGCTACAGCACTTGATGTGGCCCAAAATAGAAAAGGGGACTGCTCCGAATTTGCACTTCTTACAGCGGGAATTTTTAAGGCTGCTAAAATACCTTCCAGGGTTGTATTTGGTCTGGTTTACACTGAAAGCAAAAAAAATGGAGAATTGTCAGGAGAATTTCTAGGTCATGCCTGGACTCAGATATTTGTTAAAGATGGCTGGTACAGCGTGGATTCTGCGTTACAGGGTTTTGACAGCGGACATATTGCCCTTGGGGTTTCTGACGGAGACCCGAAAGGTCTTTATGAAGTTATGGGTACATTTGGTGAATTCAGGATTGAATCAATCAGTAAATAACAGATAAAAAAAAGAAGGCCCCTTGAGTTATTACCACTAAGGTAAGCTCAATGGGGCCTGTTGGTAGGGCATTTATTGAGTGTCTTTCCAGCAATTATCAGGCGGGTAGCGATAATCACTTTCCAGACATAGATACTAACACTCTTCTGTATAGCAGGAAACGTGCCAAAAAATGTTCATTGGTTGATTTGTCTAAAACAAAGGCTTTCTTGAAGGTTTTAGATAAAATATTATGTTAATTGTGATATCTTTATTTCGTTTTTGAGGTTTATGTTTTCGTTTCCGAATGAATTTGAGGTTTTTCTTGAAAAAAAAGATGTAGTCTGTATTTTTGTTCAGTGATAAATTTAAACAAAAAGATAAAAATTATGAAAATTATAAAAAAACGACATATAAGATATTTAAAATCAGAATATATTGTACTCACTCTTTTTTTGGTAATCATCGCCATTTTTAATTTAAGCTGCGGTGGTGGGTGCAGTTCTAAAAAAACTGCAATTCCTGACATTGATAAACCAGAAGTATCATTAATTAATGATACTAATAAAAGTATTATACAAAAAGATGAGGTTAAATCTGACGAACTTGTAAAAGCCGGCAGGGCATATGAGATGGGAATGGTTGATGAATCTTTAAAAATTGCATCCTCCTGTAACGTTGAAGATGAAAAATGTCGTTATTTAAAGTCTATCATCTATAACAGGAAAGGTGATTATGAAAAATCAGCCAATCTTTGCCTGCATCAGTTTAAGCATTTTGAATTGCAAAAAGAGTGTGATCATATCCGGGTTAATTCCCTTTTTAATTTAAAAGATTACAAGAATGCTATCTCTTTTGCTGACGGAATACTTGAAAAAAAATATGAACTTTCCATTTCACGAAAAAGAGATCTCAATATTTTAAAAGGTGATTCATATTATCAGCTTGGAGATTTTGATAATGCCATAAAATCTTTTCAATTTGCACAAAAGTGGTCTAATCCCAAACTTCAGGAGTCAATTCAGCTTAAAATTGCAAGAGCTCTTGAAAAGACCGGCCATAAAAGTGATGCCGAAAAGATACTTCTCCCCCTTGCTCTAAATGCGAAAAAGGGATCGGTTATGAAAGAGGCTCATAATTTTTTAAATGAGATTAACCGTCCTCCGTCCTGGAATAACAGTAAAAAAATTGAACGTATTGAGACTTTTATATCATTAAAAGAGTGGGCAAGTGCAGAAAAGTCCATTAATGACCTTTTAGAGAGTGTAAAAGGAAATGACCTTAAAACTCTAAACTGGCTCAATGCTAATTTGATGTTTAATAGAAGAGGTCACTATAAAGAAGCGGTTGAGGCTTTTCTTGCTGTTGAAAAAAGTGATTCATCCCATAAAGATGCGGCCATGTTTTTACGGGCAAGAGCCCTGTCGCGACTTGACCTGGACGAAGATGCAATTTTAGTTTTTAGAAAATATGCTAACATTACTAAAAATGCTGCAAAAAAAGATGAAGCCCTGTTTTTCGCTGCACGCCTTGAATACTATATTGGCAAACATGAAGGCGCCTTAAAAAATATTGAGAAAATTGCCCCTGCAAAACCTAAAAAGGGATTTAAAAGCAATCTGATTCCCGGAACCCTTCGTGATGCTCATTTTATTGGTGGAATGTCTGCCTTTTTAACTGGAAAATATGATGTGGCTATTGACCATTTCAAACTGTCTCAGGTCGGGTCACAAAGTGCAGAGGCAATTGAAAAGAATAAATACTGGCAGGCTGTTTCGGCATTTATGAACAATAATGAAAATGGGAAAACTGAGTTATATAATCTATGTGAGAATGATCCAACCAGCTGGTACTCATTTTTTGCTGCAAAGAGATTAACAGAAGCAGGTTTACCTCCTGAATCCTGTCCTGTTTTATCTGATTCCAAAGTTGAAGATATTGTTAAGGGTGATTCAGATTCAGGATTAAAGGTCAGACAGAACTCTAATATATCATCTGTTCCTCTCAATGAAGTATCTTCAACGGCATCACTTTATGCTGACATGGGACTGTTTAAACTTGCTGCAGAGGCGCTTTATAATGTTGAAAAATCAAAAAAAATCAACATGAAGAATAGTGACTGGTTTGCTCTTTATAATCAGCTTGATGCTCCACAATATGCTATTAAACGGGCGAACATCGGTTTTAAATGGGAACAGCGTGATCAGGATATTGTCAGAACCATGGCAGCATATCCGGCACCATATGATGATCTGGTAACAGAACTTGAAAAAGAGTTGAATCTGCCCGGAATGCTTATTTTCAGTATTGCGCGAAAAGAGAGTCTCTTTGATCCTTTTGCCTTGTCATGGGTGGGCGCCATGGGAATGATGCAGATGATGCCTGCCACCTATGCAACCAATGCAAAGCGAGCATCCCTGCCGCCGTTAAAATCCGGTGAACTTCCCGGCCCCACACAATCATTGAAAGCAGGGGCACAGGAGCTGTCGTTTCTCTTAAAAAAATACAATGACAGACTCCCCCTTGCAATTATGGGATATAATGCGGGAACTGGAGCTGTGGACAGATGGCTGGAGAGAAGTGGAGATTTCAGAACTGATGTTTTTGTTGAGAAAGCCGGATTTGCCCAGACCCGTAATTATGTAAAAAGAGTATATTCTATAATGTACAGATATTCACTTATTTATTCATCTCCACTCCCGTACCTGCCTTATTATTTGAAAAAAACAGAATAATTAAGTTCATATTTGAACTTAATTTTTTTTGATCAGTTACGTTTATATCTAACGAGTTTATTATATATCTAATTAATAAAGGGATTGTGTGAATAAAGTAATTTCAATTATTGATGATGACAGGCAGTTTGCACGGGCTGTGAGCCGAAATCTCCATCGTGAAAATTATCGTACAACAATGGCGTACAGTGCTGAAGATGCAAGGGAGATGATCGAACGTGTTCAGCCGGATGTTGTTTTAATGGATCTTAATCTTCCAGATGCTGATGGTGGTGAACTTGCTGCAGAACTGACCCGTATTGCATCGTCTACAAAGTTTATAATTATTACCGGTCATGGTTCCATCAGTTCCGCTGTTAAAAATCTCAATAATAAAAATGTCGTAAATTATCTTACCAAACCATGTGACACTAAAGATCTTCTTAAAGCAATTCATCATGCATGTGAACTTGGTAAATCTGCCGAGACTCATACTGATTCCAAAAAACGGGCCCACTCTGCACCCAGGCCGTCAGATATTGTCTTTAGATCTGCACCAATGAGAAGAGTTATCTCCATTGCCAATAGGGTTGCAATACGTGATACTCCGGTACTTTTGCGCGGAGAGAGTGGCGCAGGTAAAGACTGGATTGCCTCTTGGATTCATTATAATTCTCCACGAAAAGATAAGGACTTTTTTACGATTAACTGTGCAGCCCTTACAAAAGAGCTTGTTGAAAGTGAACTGTTTGGTCATGAATCAGGATCCTTTACAGGAAATAAAGGCTTAAAACGGGGAATGCTTGAGCTTGCAAACGGTGGAACAGTTTTGTTAAATGAAATTGGTGAAATGGATTTGACACTTCAGGCAAAGCTTTTAACCTTTTTGGATACTTTGAGTTTTATTCGTGTCGGTGGAGAGCGTTCAATAAAAATTGATGTTCGAATTTTTGCTGCTACCAATCAGGACCTTGAAAAGATGGTTAAAGAGGGGCGCTTTAGACAGGACCTCTACTACAGGTTAAATGTTCTTTCTGTAAATGTTCCGCCACTTCGTGAGCGTGCAGAAGATATTCCCGCACTGGCTGCATCACTGCTGCACCATATGTCGGCATCTGAAAACATTGATGCTCCTGTTCTTGAAAAGGATGCTGAGGCACTTTTAAAAGCATATTCATGGCCTGGTAATATTCGTGAATTGAGAAATGTTCTTGCCAGAGCCATGATGTATATGGAAAATGGTTTTATAAAAAAGAGTGATTTGGATCTTGGAAATCAAAAGGAAAATTTTAATGTAAATGTTACTTTTCCTTGTGGTCAGGGTCTTCAGGATATTATTCAGGATGTTTCAAGACAAATTATTTCTGAGGCAATAAGAGTTTCAAATACAAAGCAGGAAGCTGCGGTCATGCTGGGGATAACTCGTCATGCATTAACCTACCAGATGAAAACTCTTGGGCTTTCATAAATTTTATTCAAATTATTTATAGTTGTGATGATCAATATGGGCGACAGTATCACAGGGCCTGCATATAGAGGAGGGGAGTCCGGAGTTTCTTCTGGTTCGTCCGGCGACTGCTTTAAAAACATCACCACTTTTGTCTTCATCACACTGTAGACAATCATTAAGGGAGCCATCATTATTATGATAAGGCGCATTTAAAAAACTAATACAGATTGAACCACAGTTTGTGGTGGTATTTTTAGTGTTATAATACCATATTTGAGCACAAGGATAATCAAAACCTAGTTCTTCGAGGCATTTAATATTGTAGTCCATTCCTCCATTTGCAATAGCATCAATCCCACATTGTCTAACAACCTTTGTCATGTCACTTTGTGAAATATAGGCCGCAAGATTGTATAGAGAAGAGCACTGTCCGCATGCACCTGTGTGGGTTACAATTGCCCCGTCAGTTGTTGCTTCATCTTGTGATGAATACGTTTTAAGTGAATAAATCAAAGCGTCCTGATCTAAAATCGATACTGCACATACGCTATTTTTGGGTACGGTTGTATCTCCTGATGCAAGATAAGGATCGCTTTCAAGGGGCTCAACATCTTTATCAATTGACCATTTTTTTAGATTTTCAATATCATTTTCAGAATACTGTGGAGCTTCGTAAGATGACCCTCCGCAGTTACAGACTGGAGAACATTCATTTTCTGTCAGACCTGAATTTTCACCGGGGCTTCCAAATAAAGTTGTGCATTCACCAGTTAAATCTGTCGAAAGTTCTATTAATTCTGAATCATCAGTACTGCCTGGTATTGTGTCAACAGATTTGTCTTCGCCATTGTCATTATCTGAATTTTCTGAACAAGCTGAAAGTACAGCAACAAAAAGTAAAATACTCAATGAAAAAATTGATAAATTTTTCATACTCATTTTGTTAATCCTTTATTTTTTTAGTGATTTTTATGAAGATTAGTTATTTCTTTTCGATAGATTTAACTTCTCTAATGAATTCGTCATACATTAAAAGGCCTTTTTTAAACATGAGTTTTAACATTGCAGCGGTATATGATTGCCATTTTTCAGCAGGGAGAAAATCATCAAGAGGTGTTCCGTTTGCCGCGGCAATAAGCCCTGCAATAAGGTTATCGGCAGAGAGTTCCCCGGATTTTTCATTTTGAGGGGTATTTTTATCTTTAGATGAATTAAATGAAAGTTTGGTTCCGTCCAAAAGTGTGAGGGCAAATCCCAAAGATTTTTTTGGGTGACCAACTCCGTAAATTCTTCTTTCTGCTTCTCTTTGGGCAGCCTCTTTATCTTCAAAAAGATCTTTAGGTTCTTCACTTTTATCAGCGTCTTTCAAAGCCGGTTCTTCTTCTCTTTCAGGTTCCGGTGTGGACTCTTTTGCCGTAGTCTCGCTTTCAATATCGTTATCTAACATTGCAGGAGGCGGAATCTGCTCGGTAATATCTTCAGGTGGAGGAGCAATAGAATCAACATTTATGACTTCCATCTCATCGCTTAAATCTTCGACCTCTTCAGCTTCCACGTCATTTACCTGTTGCGGTTCTGTTGTTGCACTGGTTGAGACTTTTTGAAGATTTGGAATTACATATTCTTCATCATAATAATAGTATCTTATTGCTGCTGCAATATCAGAGGGTGCCGCGAGCATTGGCCGAACGGTCATTCCTGCTGTAGCCTGAACAAAACGCAGTGCATCCTGATCTAGGGGATCGTTCATAGCAACATATAATGCCTGTTCGCCGGTTTTTTCTGTGCGGATATAAATAGGGATAAGAAAAAACTCCTCTGCAACATTGGCCGGAACAAGTCTGATAATTCTGTCTACAATGTCAATCAGCTTAAGACTTACCCAGGGAATAGAGAGATGATGGCTTAAAGCCTGTAAAAGGTGGGATTCTGAAACATAACCATGCTGAAGTAGAATTGTACCTAATCGAAGCTGATGCTGTTTTTGAAGCAGAAGCGCTTCTTCAAGCTGTTCAGGGGTAAGCACTTTCGAATTAACAAGTATTTCACCAAGTCTAAGTCGCGGGGTATTCATGCATATCTCCAGATAATTATTTATATAGTTGGCGTTTATTAAACAATATGATTATCAATTACTGCTTAATAATTAACAATATACATTAAAATAATACTGTAATCCAATAATTTATTTTTTAATAAATTTAACTTTTATTGTTTCATAACTTGCACTGTTAATTTTTGTTAGTAAAATGATCTGATTAAAAAAGTTTAATACTTTTATTATTCAAACAGAGTAAACGTAATCAAATAAGAAAGGCTCATATTATGAAAAAAATGATTTTAGGTTTTATTACACTTTTAATGGTTATGGCTTTTGCTGCCTGTAGCGAAGATGAACCTGCAACTGCAACTCAGGATGAAGTTGCTCAAGCAGATTGTGATAAAATGGATGTATGCAAAAATCCACTGTTTGACCAATTAGGTGACAACTGTGTTACTATGATTAAAGCTTCTCTTTTCAATCAATGTGAGGCATATGATGAAGAATTAGGAGCATCTTGTATTGATGATGCAACGGCTATGGATTGCGACTCTTTTAATGCTGCTGTATCTCTTGCAACCTCCGGTGATTATAGTGGATTTCCCAAATCATGTGAGACTATTTGCGGTTCCAAGTAATTCCTAAAATTTTTTATCAATAATTTCAAATACAAATCAATTTTTAATATTTCGATTTTATCTTGACATCTGTTCAGGAAAAAATAGTCTATCATTATGTTTCCTTCATCCCTAAGACAGTTGTCGTTAAATTTTTTTACCAGGCCGTCACCTGAAGTTAAAAAAAATAAAATTGAAAAAAGGGAAGAAGCTCCTTTAAAAATCAGCACTTCTGATAAAAAGATTTTAGAGCAATATCGGCTGTCATCACATTTTTCACTGCTTTTAAATAGAGATGTAAAAGTTGTTTTAACAAATAATCGAGTTTCAATGATCTCTTCCAGGCTTATTAATGGAACTATTCATGTTCGTATTCATAAGATGTTTAAAAATGCTGATGATGATATGCTGAAAGCTCTTTCTCTTTATCTGTCGGGAAGCAGATCTAAAAAAGCTGCGGATAAAATTGATGCTTTTATTAAAGAGCACAGTGAACTTATAGCTTCAAAAGTTTTAAAACCACCCACACCTGGTACAACAAAGCGCTATTTACAACGAGCTGCCGGAGAATATTACAATGTTCATGATATTTTAAGAAGTGTTAAGGACAGACATTTTGCAGGTGAAATAGATGATGTTTATATATTCTGGGGTAAACGTAAAACGGATAACCCTGGAAGACGGCGAAAATATGTTAAGACCAGAGCTCTTGGTTCCTATAGGTTCAGTGATAAAACCATAAGAATTAATCCTGTGCTCGACTCACCTAAAATTCCTCTGTATTTTGTTGAATGGGTTGTTTACCATGAACTTCTTCATCATCTTCTGCCTGTTGAACAGACAGGAACAACCAAAAGGTATCATACTAAACTATTCAAGGAGTATGAAAAGAAGTTTTACAGATATAATGAAGCTGCAAAGTGGGAAGAGACCCACAGAAATCTTCTGCTTTTATAAATCAGTAAATTATTTTCTGGATAGTTTATTTATTGCCCAGACCTCAATTGGCCTGAGCTGTTCAAATTGAAGTCCAATCTGAACTTTATTATTCCATCTTACAATTGTGGAAATTTCACTTATTTTATTTACACCTGGAAGTTCAATTTTTAAAATAAGCTTTTGTCCAAACTCGGGAAGTGGTGTTGTATCAATAAGAATACCCCCTTGACTTATATTAATAGTTCGACCACTTTGTGATTTACCGTCAATAATCAACTCAACATCAGTTTCAAATTCAATTCGTGAATGTTTTCTCTGCTGGTCCATTTTATTATTCCAAATATAACTATTATAAATTGTGATATGTTAAGTGTTGCTTTAAATTAAACATTCATTTATTTCAAACAAAGTTTATGGTAAAAATTTAACACGACTTTGTTAAAAGTAAATTGTTTTAAAGTTAATTATGCATAAAGTTTTAAATCAAAGATGAATTATCAAAAAAAAGTAATTATTTATATATCTGTCCTTTTAGTGGCAATCGGCTCAGCGGCACTGGTTTATTATCTTTCCAGAAGCTCCAGAAGTACTCGTCCTGAAGTTCCTGCGGTTAAAATTGATAAAAATTCACTTGATATAGCTCTTAAAAGATTTAATGAAAGAGCAAAATCAGTTCATGAACTTGACAGCTATCAGAAAAACGTCATGACTGTCTTTAAAAAGCTCAATCTGGAAGAGATAACCTCCAAGGATATTAAAGATATTTTAAGCACAAAGTCAGTATTTGAACAAGCCACACAAATAGGTTCTACAGGGAATAAAGAGAGATATATTCTACTTGGGGATTGGGCAGCCTATCAATTTAATGAACTTCTTTTTATCTTTTTAAATAAATGTAAAAAACATGGAGGTGTTTCTGCTCTAATTAAAAATGGTGACAGCGATTATGGCAGACTTGTGGAATCAGGGGGGAATTTTATAGTTAATTTAATAAAACAAAAAGCACTTTTGGATACAGGAGAGCTTCTTGTTCCTGATTATATCCCGCAAATTGTTTTCAGGAGACGATGGAGAATGCTTGGAGGTCTTCCAGACAGGTACGAATTTATGGAGATTGAAGCATTGGCCGATAATTATTACCTATTGACTCATACAGATGATATGTTGGTTGACAGGCGACTTCATGCCGTAAAAATGATTAAAAGATATTATCCGGAATATGATGAGATATTTGCAAGAGCGGTTGTATATTACGAGGGAAAGGAAACAGAGCGTTCAAAAGCTGTACTTAAAAGACTAGATCCCAAAAGGCTGGAATCTAATGACATCAAGCAGTTTTTAAACCTGTTAAACAAATAGATGGATTTAAAAAAAACAATTTTAATTTTACCTAATCTGCTGACTGCATCCAGTCTTTTTTGCGGAGTCTACGCTATTTTAATATGTGCGGGAAGTGACGTTACAAATATTGAGGTTTACAATGCTGCACTTCTGATTTTTTATGCATTTCTCTTTGACCTTTTTGATGGCAGAGTTGCACGAATGACTAAGACTCAAAGTGCATTTGGTGTTGAATTTGACTCTTTGGCCGATCTAATCTCTTTTGGTATTGCTCCGGCTGTTATTGCCTACAGATGGTCTCTTGAAGATGCAGGATTTTTAGGAATTGTAGTTTCATTTTTATATGTCTTAGGAGGAGCGGCAAGGCTTGGAAGGTTTAATGTTGCCGCACACAGTGCATTAAAAAAGAAAAACCCGGGGAAGTATATGATGGGCTTGCCAATTCCTGTTGCGGCTGCATTTATTGTAGCATTTGTAGTAGCTGCAAGAGCGATGAAAGATGGCGCCTGGCCCTGGCTGACATCACAAGGTTATTCTATAAATGGAATTGCTTATCCCATGATTAGTCTGTTTATGGTTTTTCTGGCGTTTTTTATGGTCAGCACAATAAAGTTCAGATCATTTAAAGATTTCAAGATGAAAAATCTCTTTAGCATTTTTACTCTGGCAACGGTTTTACTTGTAAGTGTAATTATGTGGATTTGGTTTTCACCGGCATATATTTTAATTGGACTTCTTATGCTCTATGTAACATTTGGAATGATTGAAACTGTTATCTCAATTATTGTATCCCTGAAACGTGACAAAAATTCCAGACCATCCGGCGTATAATTAAGGGATTAAAATGAAGATAACTGCCAACATGGTTACAATTGCCAGAATAATTCTTTTACCACTGCCGGCTTACCTCCTCTATCAGGGCGTTCCTGAGCTCTACTATGCCTTTGCTCTAATAGTTTTTTTAGGTTTTACAGACTGGCTTGACGGTATAATGGCCAGAAAAGAAGGTCCGACAGTACTTGGGGGACTACTTGATCCAATCGCTGATAAAATTTTCATTGCAGTATGCTTTATTCCTTTTTCTCAAAGGATACTTCCGGGTATGGAGAGAGTTGCTTTTCCATTGTGGATGCTCATTGCAATGCTCACAAGAGATTTTGTTGTTACATCCCTTAGAACCAGTTTATCAGTAAGAGGTGTTCCAATGCGAACCTCACTGCTTGCCAAATTTAAAACAGCAATACAGATGACTGCTGCGGGCTATCTTATAGTGATTGTAATAAGCCAGCTGGTAAATCCCAAAAGTATGATACTTTCAAATCTCTTTTTTGCTGTTTCTGCAATTCCTCTTGTATATATTATCCTTTCAGCTCTTTTTAAGAAGCAGCGTCCTGGTATTAGAAGTCTTACAATGTTTTCAATGACAGTTCTTTATGCGGTTATATTCAAGTTTGCAGACTTGAATATCAGCTTGTGGGTGCTGGCAATTGTCGTCTCTTCAATTACTGTTTTTAGCGGATTTTCATATCTGGCAGATGCCTTTACAGCGTTAAAAGACAAGCATGGGCGAGCAGGTGAAATTTTTAAATATATTCTTGATGGTTTTCTTGTGCCTGTTTTCTTTTTGCTTCCCCTTGGATATTCAGACTCTCTGACAATAAGTTTTCTTGTAATTTTAGCATTAACATTTGAATTTGCAGTTGGAGGACTTTCAAATCTTCTGGCATCAAAAAAGAAGCTTATCAGATTAAAATGGATTGCTTTAAAAGGTATTCTTGTGATTCTTCTGGCCGGGGCATCAGTTTTTCTTTTTTATATGAAACCATTTTCCAATCATGATACATTGGCATCTGTTTTAATGTCAGCAGCAGTAGCAGTATCGTTTATTAATGCGGTATTTATGTTTGTTCGACATCGTTTCGTTTATCAGAATCAGCTTTAGGGTTAAAGTTTTCATTTTCTTCAATCAACTTAATAGCTTTGATTCGCTCTCTGAGTGACGGGTGAGAGTTATACCACCCTCTGAACCACTTATGAGAACCAGGGCTGGACATATTCTGGGTTCCAAGAGCAATAAGAGAATCTTTTAAATCATAGCCGTTTTTAACTGTCAGTACTGCAAATCTGTCTGCTGCGTATTCATCTTTTCGTGAAAAATACCTTGATATGAAACCTGCAGGAAAAGCGATTTCTCCAAAAAAGAGATTAAAGACAATAAGCGCTGCCCAGTTTGAAGTTTCATTGAATCCTAGGCCTTTGTAAAGATCTGTCTGTAAAGAACTCAAGCCAAATAAGGCAAATACTGCTACTCCTAAAATAGTTGTAATTATAAGTCTTTTTTTGATATGACCAAGTTTGTAATGACCTAATTCGTGAGCAAGAACAGCCATCAACTGTGATGTTTCAAGCTTTTCGATAAGAGTGTCAAAAAGAACTATTCTTTTAGAATTTCCAAATCCGGTTATAAAGGCATTAGAGTGGGCTGACCGTTTTGACCCATCCATTTTATAAACAGCCTTAAGTGGGAACATTGTTTTATCAGAGAGCTTTTGAGCCTCATTTTCAAGTTCACCTTCAATCTTTTCAAACTTGTTAAACATTGGCATTATTACAGCAGGGTACAGCCACATCATCACTATCTGAAAAATTGAAATTACACCCCATGCTAATATCCACCAGTATGGAGTTGAATCCATGATTTTTAAAATTAGTGCAAGGAGTGGCAATATAATAACAGCACCAATTAGAGTCTCTTTTATTAGATCTCCCGTAAAGCTTAATCCTGTCTGCCTGTTGAAACCCCATTTTTGTTCGATAACAAAGGTGTGATAAATAGAAGATGGTAAAGATATAATCAGTGATGCTGCCGATAAAACAACAATAAATAAAACACCTGTTAAAATTGAATTTAGCCCAAAAGATCTAACCCATGAGTCAATAAAGTTAAAAGCAAAAGTAATTGAAAAAATCAGAATAGCAGTATCAATAAAGCGCATAAAAAGGCCGAATTTAAGTTTCTCAATATTGTACAATGCAGATTTTCTAATTGTATCAAGATCAACTTTTCCTTCAAGGTGAGAGGGAACTTTATCCCCTCGATTTTTAAGATAGTTTATCTGAAGAATCTCAAGAACAGTTTCAATACCATTGTGTAAAATAAAAAATAGAGAGAAAATATAGGTGTAAATAGTGATTGTCATAGGAGCCTTTTCGTTTCAGGTGTTAAATAAAATCAGAAAACAGATAATATAATTATATTTAACTTACAATATGTTTTTACAGATCACCTGCTATCGGTTGCCTAATAAAAGCATGTTTTTTTAAGCATGCATTGACTCTTTATTGTTAATGGATATACAAGCTTTTGAGGTTTTATTTTGGAAAATTATTCAAAAAAATTGTCACTGCTTTTTATTTCACTGTTCCTGTTGGGACAGTTGTCGACCTCATTGCATTTTTTACTTGTTCCCCATCACCTCTCTTTAAACGGCTTAAATGCTATTCATTTTGACAAGTCCGGACAACATAGTGATGGTGATCACAAATCTGATAAAAGTGATAATTGCAATTACCTCTCTCTGCTAATATCCCCAAATGTTAATAATGCTCCACAATTTCTACCATTAGTTGATAATGTTCTATCTGTAGAAATTATAATCAGACATCTTGTTGTTGAAGAGTTTTATGAGACAGAGCTTTTTAATATCGCTCCATCTAATTCCCCTCCTGTTATTACAGGCTAATAAATTTTTTATAAAGTTTGTTGTTCTTGTTATTTGAGTCTGCTTTTGCGGTTTAAATAACATGTAATTCTGTAATTTTTTTTCAGGAGTATAAAAATGATAAATAAGTATATCCGGGGGATTAATCCTCTTATCCTAAATAGTATAATATTAATTTTTTCATATAATGTTAGAGCACAAGAAAATGCAGTAGATACAGATAGTTATACTGCCAATGATACTGATACAAA
>JAFGVO010000270.1 GCA_016937935.1 Deltaproteobacteria bacterium
AAAGAGAAAAAACGTCTCCTTTTTTTTACAAAAAACACCTTTTTTTCTATTTATTTCAAACACTTAGATTTCTGGGATGGAAACTAAATAGGTTACTCTCACCCGCCCCACGTACGTATTATCCCCATGGTTTCCGAGTAAAAAATAGTTTTCACTCTCCCCGCATCCCGAGACTGCCTGCCCAAAAACAGGAACCAGGTCAGCACCTCCTGTGCAAACTGAATATTCATCCTGCTTCTGGCAATCATAGGTTCCATCGGAACATAAATACTGATCATCTACCCCGTCACAATTGGCGTCCATCCCATCTTGCTGCACATCCGGCACAAATGACGCTATTTTAGGATCAGCATCATTACAGTCCCTCCCAATGTTTTTAAAATAACCCTCAGAGGGATTCTCCTGATCAGCTATGGAAACACACATTGAAGCTATTGTAGAATTTTCTCCGTCAGAGTCGTCATCTCTGTAAAAACTAACCTGGGTTGCAGCATCCAAATCATCGCAATCAGTGTTGTACCATCTTGGGAATGCAATAAAGGCATAACCAGCTGGAATATTCTCGTTACCGCACAAAAGAGTTTCGTTGCCAAAGGGTGCACATACTCCGTCCCCATCCTGATCTACACAAAGGTTGAAATAGACAGATGGATCATTGTCATCGCAATCCCATGGACGATCCTCCTCCCCAGGTATGGAATAAAGAACCATATTGGGAGGCAGTGGATCACCCACGCACTCCCTGTCAGAAGGAGGATAGTTCAACAGAGGATATCCGTCCCCATCCTCATCGGGCAAGGCGTACTGAAAAACATCCGGATCTCCGTCATTACAATCATCTTTCCTCAACACCCCATCACTGTCTGCATCTTCTGACAGAAAATCACTATCAAAATCGCCCTCTGAATCCGTTTCAAAATTTCCGGATTCATTACTAAAAATCCCCTCACATGAGATTAAAACAGGCAACAAAATTATTAATATAGTTAAATATTTCATATTAAGTAAATACTTAATAAAATATAAATGAGAACCGGAATATAAATAACATCCATAGAAAAAGAAGTATGACCCTATTTTAACGAGCAGACACCTTCTCAATTGCCCGGTCAGATGTGCGGGCGAAAATAACCACTGCTACCAGGGCTCCGCAAAAAGCCATGAACATGTCTGACTGAGTGTCCCACACATAGCCCTGAGTGCCCAGAAACGCGTCTGCTCCGTCCCCTGTCGCCACAGCCACCCACCATTCAATAAACTCATAGAATGCGCTCACGGCCAGACAGAAACTTACCACAAGAACCACCAGCCATTTTCGGCCATTGACAACATTCAAACGAATCAGAACTTCACGAAGCACAAGTGCGGGAACAAAACCCTGGAGAAAATGTCCCAGTTTATCGTAATTGTTCCGCTCCCATCCAAAGGGCTCTTTCAACCATTCAAACAGTGGATTAAGGGCATAGGTCCATTTGCCGCCAATCATCAGCACTGCGCAATGTATCAATATCCATACATACAAAAATGTCGACAAAGGAAAACGCCTGCGGGTTACACCCAACGCGAGAAGTGCCATCAGCGCCGGTGCAACCTCAAGAAACCACGTGAAACGATCCACGGGATAAAACCCTGTATAAAAAAGCAGCCCAAAAAAAACTACAAGCCAGATAAAAGAGTTTCTTGTCATTCACACCTATCTTTCATAATTATTTTTCATTGTTCAAAAATTACTCTGGTTGTTGTTTATTGACAAGGCAATTTTAGGGTTTTGGGATTTACCATTCTAACGGGCGCAACGGAATCCTACTGCCAGGTAGTGTCCTGACTCTTCCATAGTATAAAACGGATTAGTGATACCCGCATCCTGAGTACTGCCGCCGGCAACGGCCACATAGGTTGTTTCACGTGGCTTACCGGACAATTCCCCTGGACGGTCCGACGTCCATTCCCATAGATTCCCATACATGTCCAGAGCTCCAAAAGGACTTGCACCATCCGGATAGCTTCCAACCCGGCACGTTCTGCGCCTGTTGTGACAACAGTCATCCGGCAGGGCCTGTTCACAATTATCTTTATAATCTTCGTATTCGTAACATGGATCAATGCTCGGCTGATAGCATCCCCGTCCGTTCTCCGGTTTATCATCTCCCCAGGGATACTTGCGTCCATCTCCTCCAAATGCCGCAAACTCCCACTCACCTGCGCTCGGCAATCTCTTGTTCTGCCATGCACAATAACCTTTTGCCATTTCCCACGAAACACAATTCACCGGATGATTCTCCTTTTCCCCCAAATATGCATTACATCTATCTTCAGGCCTGATACCGAATTCACCGCTCCTCGCCTCCTTGCAAACACCCGCTTTTTCGCACAGCCGCCACTCAGCAACGGTTACCTCCAATCGGTCAATCTCAAAATCCTGAAGAATAACCTCCCTGCGTGGAGGAATATCACCTTCGTAAAATGTCATTGGAACCATCGCCATAAAAACGCCCATAGGCACCGTTACCCTCACCATGTCTGTCTCCCCGACGACCCTTTTATCCACATCCACGGGCTCAAGAGGTACCTGCTCTTTTTCAACAACCTGCTCTTTTTCACTCGGGTCCGACTTCACAAGCTCACCCTCCTCCGATTGTTCCTGTGCCCCAAAAACAGAACTATGTTCAGCAACAGCCGAACCACACCCCGTCACCAGAAACAAACAAAACTTTAAAATAAACTTTAACATGCCTGACTCTTTATAAAATTGTTATTCATACAACACCGTATCTCAACAAAATAATAAACCTGTCAATTTTATTTATAAACAAATACAAGGTATTAAACTCCCCTTCGAGGGTCAGGGCATTGGACACACAAGGGTTACCGATTTGAGAATCAGGTTCACATCTCCGGTGGTATCACCTGCATTATTGTCCATTTCAACACGGACTGTTCCGGCTCCCAACCGGGGAGAAATTGAATATTCATAGTTGGTCCACTGGGTAACATCCACTATTTGTTCACCTACCTGCACATCATCGACGTACAAAGTCATGTGAGGCCATGTAGTATCCAGCGACTCCCCATAGGCCACCACTTCCAAGCTGACTTCTCCTGCAAATTCATGGGTTCCTTCCAGATATCCGTTCCGCCAGATTTTCCATCCGGTTACAATCCACCCCCCGGAATCCGCAGCATCAAATAAAAGATCCCCTTCCTGATCAAACACTCTCCCCAAACATGTCGGAAGTGACACAGTTTCGCTATCTGTTGTATCCGAATCTGAAAAATCACTAGAAACCCCTGATGTATCCCCGGAAGTTTTGCCAGATGAATCATACCCTTCGACCACTGCCACTGCTACCACATCTCCACAACCGGCAAACGCAAAAAAAACGACAAACAAAGCCGTCCGTAAATTTTGATTGCAAATCATAAAATCACCACACCCAAACCGATAAACACACAATTTTTGAAATTAACCAGATAAACTCCTTTGCCTTTGCTCCCCATCGTCAAAAAGTAAATATTTTTAAAAAGATTATCCAGTTTAATACCCTTCTAAAAATTTTTTTTATCGGTAAATTGATTTTCTGCCCTCATCGTTATCTTCGCTATGATGGCGCAGTTCTCTTGAGGTGTCTCTAAATCTTTTTACGATAATTGGTAGCATGTTGGCTGCAATTGATGGTTTGCTTTTAATTAGTCCGAGCATTTCCCACTGGGTTAGAGTCAGTGTTTTAACATCACCAGATGCTTTTATTGATGCCACCCTGTCCGCCCCATCAATAATTGAAAGCTCTCCAACAAAAGTTCCCTGTCCCAAAGTTGCCAGTTTAATAATATAGCCATCATCCATCTCGCTTAAAACCTCGACCTCACCGGAGATAATTAAAAATGCCGCAATACCACGTTCACCCTGATGACAAAGATATTCACCATTTGCAAACTCATTTTCACTACAGGACTTTGCAATAGCTTTAAGTTCTCTGTTTCCAAGCTGAGAAAAAATCTCCACTCTTTTTAAAAACTCTCTTTTAACCTTCCAGTGCATATCTTCACCCTATTTTTTTTTAACTATTAATAGCGCAACAATTATAAAATCCATTAAAGCAGTTCCAAGTAAACCTACTAAAGATTGAATTGCAAAATACTTCTCTGTAAAAATATAAAGCCCGATATTTGCAAGTCCAAACAGAAACCATGACGAAACACTTACCCCTTCGATGCTGCTGTTTTTTACAATTTTAAATAATTGTATCAGTGTTCCAACAGGGAGTACAACAGCTGGAATCCAACCCGCAATCTCAGTTATATTCATATTTTCCTTTTCTATTTATTTTTTTTAAATTCAATCCAAACATTTAAATTTCATTAATATCAAAAAACTTGACCATATGTATCTTGCTGGATACATTTATATTATGAAAAACAGTTTACAAAATCATGAAAAACTTAGTGACCCTTTAGAGTTAAAACATTTAAAAACTCTTATTGATAATTTACATCAAAATTTATCTAATAACAATAATTCTGTTGATATTGAAAATCTTAAATCTTTGGTCTCAACTCTATCTAAATCTATAAACTCCACAACAGAAAGATATAATTTTCTCCTTGACCGATATCTCTTATTAAAACGATCAAATGCTGCTCTCTCAGATGAACTAAACTGGCTGAGAGACCAACTTGATGATCTTCACCCCCAATATGATGCATCAGATGAATAGTCTCGAATTAAGAATTCAAAATCACCTGAGATCTGCAATTGATTCATTAAATACAATTTATCAATGCGAAAATGATCTTGATCTTCTTTTTGGAGTAAAAAATACAACATCTATAATTCCTCCCCCGGTTAATTTTTTATCCCTTCAAAATTCAGAAACTGTAACTCAAGAAATTATCTACCCTGAAAACTTTTCTCAAATTATCGGGTCAACAATAAAAACAAAAAGAGAGTCCCTTGGAATCACCCAAAACGAGCTGGCCGATTTAACAGGAATTAAAAGACCCAATATAGCAAGATTGGAAAAAGGAACCACTTATCCTAACATGTCAACTTTAATAAAAATATCACAAGGGCTAAAAATATCACTTATAGATCTTTTAAACCTAACATAAAAATTTATTTTATTTTTAGTTTTAGAACCTAAAAACATATAAAAAACAACGCTTTACACGTGAAACATAATCTATTTGACGAACTTTAAATTTAAACAATATTTTTTTCATGTATCATTATTAAGACTATCTAAATTTTTAGAGGGTTAACTTTCCACCTTAAAAATAAATTTTTCATCCCAGTCAAGTTTCAAAATATGCTCTTTTGAAATTTCACCCGAGATGATCATTTCAGAAACTTTGTTTAGAATATTTTCTGTAATAACCCTTTTTACAGGTCTTGCTCCATAAGCAGGATCAAATCCTAATTCCGAAACTTTTTTCAATGCTTCATCTGAATATTCAAAATATATTTCTTTAGACAATAATAATTTTTTAAACTGTTCTAATTGAATTTTAGTAATTTGAGTAAGTTCATTTTCATCCAGCCTGTCAAAAATTACCACACCGTCCAGCCTGTTTAAAAACTCTGGTCTGAAACTGTATTTTAATAGATCCATTATCTTATCAAAATTTTCTTTGTTACTCTTGCTGTTTAAAATCTCTTCACTGCCAATGTTACTTGTCATAAAAATAATAGTATTTTTAAAGTCAACTGTTCTCCCTTTACCATCAGTCAATCTACCATCATCAAGAACCTGTAGTAAAATATTAAACACTTCCTTATGAGCCTTTTCAATCTCATCAAATAAAATGACACTATAGGGTTTTCTTCTAACACTCTCAGTCAAATACCCTCCACTTTCAAATCCAACATATCCTGGAGGAGCTCCTATTAAACGTGCAACAGAATGTTTTTCCATATACTCGCTCATATCTACTCTGATTATATTTGATTCATCATCAAACAGATATTCTGCAGTTGCTTTAGCAACTTCTGTTTTTCCAACTCCTGTGGGGCCTGTAAAAAGAAATGATGCAATTGGTTTTTTAGGATCTTTCAACCCGGATCTGGATAATCGTACAGCTTTTGAAATTTTCTCAATAGCATTATCCTGACCAACAATTCTCTCTTTTAGAGCTTTTTCCATGTTTAAGAGACGTTCCCTGTCGCTTTCTATCATTTTTGATACAGGAATTCCTGTCCATCGTGAAACAACAGAAGCAATATCTTCATCAGTAACCTCTTCTCTGATAAAAAGATCCTCTTCAGAAATAGATTCAAGATCATTTGTTATTTCATCCTGCTCTCTCTTTAATGCCGGAATCTTCCCATAACTCAGTTCTGCAGCTTTTTCATATTCACCCTCTCTTTGGGCTTTTTCCATCATAATTCTATAATTTTCTATCTCTTCCTTTATCTGTTTTCCCCTGGTAAACAAATCCCTCTGTCTTGTCCATCTGGCCATCATCTGTGTCACTTCTTCATTTAAAACAGCCAATTCTTCTTCAAGCTCCTCAACTCTTTCAAAATTCTTCTCCATTTTAACTGCCTGGCGCTCAATCTCTTTTCTGGTAATTTTTCTTTTCAAATCATCAATTGGTGCCGGTATTGATTCAACCTCCATTTTTAAAACACTTGCTGCTTCATCCATTAAATCTATTGCTTTATCAGGTAAAAACCGATCTGTTACATAACGCTCTGACAGATGTGCTGCTGCAATAAGGGCTCCATCCTGAATTCTGATACCATGATGAAGTTCATATTTATCCTTTATACCTCTCAAAATATCAATAGTATCTTCAACACTTGGTTCATTTACTATAACAGGTTGAAATCTTCGCTCCAGAGCTTTATCTTTCTCAATATATTTACTGTATTCAGAGAGTGTTGTTGCCCCTATACATCTTAACTCTCCCCTTGCCAGTGCCGGTTTCAAGAGATTTGCAGCATCCTGTGACCCCTCGCTTGCCCCTGCACCAACAATTGTATGAAGTTCATCTATAAAAAGAATAATTTCACCTTCAGCTGATATTACCTCCTTCATTACAGATTTTAGCCTCTCCTCAAATTCTCCCCTGAATTTAGCCCCTGCAACTAAAGCTCCCATATCCAGAGCCAAAACTCTTTTACCCTGAAGGCTGGATGGAACATCATCATTTATAATCCTCTGGGCAATCCCATCTGCAATTGCTGTCTTTCCAACTCCCGGCTCACCAATTAACACCGGATTATTCTTAGTTCTCCTTGAAAGTACCTGTAGAGTTCTCCTGACTTCTTCATCCCTGCCAATTACAGGGTCAAGTTTTCCCCGTCTGGCTATATCTGTTAAATCCACACAATATTTTTCTAAAGCCTGAAACTTTGCCTCAGGATTATCATCTACCACTCTGTTATTTCCTCTTATATCTTTTAAAGCCCCTTTTAGAGTATCTTCATTGATACCAAAACTATTTAAAACCTTATTTGACTTAAGTTTTTTATTCATACTCATTGCCAAAATAAAATGTTCCGTTGAAACATAATCGTCTTTTAAAATGTCAGCACTGGTTTGAGCATACTCTATTACTGTTTTCAAATCACTTCCGATATATTTTTCCCCGCCGGTTACTTTTGGAAGCTTTTCAATCTCTTCAACAATTTTTATATTAATAATATCTGCTTTTATTCCAGATTTTTCTAAAAGGGGTTTTATCAACCCTCCATCCTGATCAATTAAAGACAATAGAAGGTGAAGGTCTGTAATTTCCTGGTTATTATACTTATTAGCAATTTTATCAGCACCGGCAAATGCATCTCGTGCTTTAATTGTAAATTTATCCAATTTCATTATTCCATCTCCAATTATTTTGAAAATTAGTACTATTATAAAGATATGCGCAGAATAGATATGGTCAATATTATTTATTTAATAAATTCTTCAAGACCCACTATCTCCAGACCTTTTTGACCCATGGATAGAAGTCTGTTATTTCTCTCATTTATCCACTCAATCAAAAGAGGAAAAGCTTCGATTGTAACACTATTTGTATCATGCATTAAAACAATTCCACCATCTGGATTCTCTTCTATCATTTTCTTAAATCTATTTAAAAGGTCTTCGGGGTTTTTTGACATCCAATCAAGAGGATCAAGATTCCACATTACAATAGTATAACCATCCTCTTTAAGCTTTGTTGAAATCTCACTATTTGTACGCCCGAACGGTGGCCTGAACATATTTATTTTTTTTCCTAATATACTCACAACCTGATATTCAACCTGTTTTACTTCATGATGCCACTGTTCATTATTTAAAACAGTAATATCCTTATGAGAAAAAGTATGATTACCAATAAAATGTCCCCTTTTATATACTTCTCGTAAAAGGGCACTATTTTCCTCTCCACCGGCTGATCTATTATGAAATCTATGTCCATTCACAAAAAAAGCTGCTTTAATTTTATATTGATCAAGCATACTCAACAAAATTGGAGTGGTTCTATGGTCTGGTCCATCATCAAAAGTAAATGTAATTTTACCCTTTGCTTCATTACCTTCAATCTGCCCATTCCCTCCCATCATCTCCCATAGAGAGTTTCCATCACTGCTTTTTATTTTATACCTGATTTTATCAATAGAACTATTTCCGGTTGCAATAATAGGAAATACCAGCAGGATTATCAGAAAGAATTTATATAGAAATTTATTTTTTTTGATCATTAAAACGGAATATCGTCATCATCTCCAAAGGAACCACCCATCATCTCATCACGATGCTGGTCTTTTGAATCAAAACCGTTTGAAGCTGGAGCGCTTCCTCCATGTCCACCGCCGCCACTCTGTCCTCCATCTCCCTTGCCTCCTAAAAATATAATTTTCTGAGCATTGACTTCAGTCATATATTTTTTCTGACCGGTTTTTTCATCATCCCAGCTTCTCGTTCTCAAGCTTCCTTCAAGATATACCTGACGCCCTTTACTCAAATATTTACCTACGGTTTCACCTTGCTTACCCCATACTACAATATTATGCCATTCAGTCCTCTCCTGTTTTTCTCCAGTTTTCGAATTGAATGTCTCACCTGTTGCAAGAGGGAATCTGCACCTTGCAGTTCCTCCCTGAGTATATCCCAATTCAGGGTCTTTTCCTAAATTTCCAACCAAAATTACTTTGTTCACTCCATCAGCCATTATTCTATACCTTTTATCTTTCTTTTATTTAAATAATTTATTTGCTGCTTCTTTATTATTATTTATATTTTTGTCTATCCATGCAACTGCAGCATCCTTAACAAGTCCAATTGCATCTTCACCAAATTTTTTCAATTGACTATTTAACCACTGTTCAACTTCTTTATTTTCTTCAATTCTTTTTGCTAATTGTGGCATAATACTGGTACACAATTCAATTTTATTATCCACTGTCACCAAATCAGAAACAAGTAGTGATTCATCTGGAACTACAGGATAGGAATCCCCCAGCACATCACTGCCAAGACAATATTTAATAAATTCATTACCGATTTTTAATGCTCTGTCATCTGTATCTTTAATAATTTGATTCAATTCACTGTCACTAATTGATTCTAAATCTTCTTTAGAAACACCATCTAATGTTCCTCCAAGTTTTTTAGTTGATGGAACCTCAACATATATTTTTGTTTTTGGCTCTGTACCTGAAGGTCTGACTACAAGCCTAATAACAATATCATTACCTCCATCGAGCTCAAACAGTAAAACATTTCTGCTGGCTTCATCAGTACTGCTTTTTAAAGGTCCTCCGACAATATGATTGTCTATAAATTTAAGAACTTTCATTCCTGAAATATCTTTTGGAGGGTTTTTTCTAAGCATATCCTGGATTATTCCAATCTTCTTTAACCCATCAATACCTTCCATAACAAGTGATCTGAGAACGTTTCGATTATAACCATACACCCTGTAAATATCTCTTAAATATGTTGTAACACTCTTTTTCTGATCCTTCAAATCAGATGCAAGTCCCGCTAAATGTACCGCAGCTCCACAGGCATCTTTATCTCTTACAGCCTCAGTCATCAAATATCCATGACTCTCTTCACATCCAAAAACATAATCCGTAGTCTTTCCGTATACGGTCTCTATTCCTTCAATTTCTACTGGGGGAAACCGCCCGGTATCCTCCAGATTTCTCAGGACATCCCCAATATATTTAAATCCAACCATCAAATTGCCAATAACTTTCAATCCGTTATTTCTTGCAATAGTTCTCTGAAGACTTGAAGTTACCATTGTATTAACAAAGATACCATCACTGCTGAGTTTGTTGTTTTTAATTAATGAAGATACAGCTGACTGAATAAGAAGAACTCCAATTTCATTTCCATTTATAAACTTGTAGCTCCCGTCTGTATCTCTTGCAATAATACCAAGTCTGTCTGCATCAGGATCAGTGGAAAAGCCTATATCACAATCGTGCTCTGCGGCAGTTTTCTCTAATAGTTCCATACTGTCCGGCACTTCAGGATTTGCTATTCTATACTTTACCGCTTTAAATGATCCATCAAAAGAAGATTGTGACTCAACTAGTCTAACATCATAACCAAGTTTCAAAAATGATTCATAGACTGTAGTCATTCCTGTTCCGCTAAGAGGAGAAAATGCGAGTTTTGCACTTCTGCTCTCTGTTTGTGATAATGCAATATTTGTATCAATGTATTTTTTATGAGACTCTTTTGATACATATTCGATCAGCCCTTTTTCAACTGCCTCCTTATAATCCATTGTGTTGACTTTTTTGATTTTTTCTACAATTTTAAGGAGTTTTTCATCATCCGGAGGAATTTCCTGTCCGCCGTATCTATTGTAAAACTTACCACCATTATCGTCTGGATGATTGTGGGATGCTGATACATTTAATCCTCCCACACATTTAAATTCTCTTATTAAAAATGATAATTCCGGAGTAGACAAATAACGGTCAGTGCATTTTTTACTATTTTCACTATCCAGCAGATTACCTGTTACATATGCCTTAATACCATTTGCAGCATATGTAAGTGCACAATATCTGGCCATATCAAGAGAGGTCAGTTCATGTAAAATCCCTTTAACCCCCGGATACTGATTTCTTAAATCAAAAAACTGCCTTACATCATGGGCAACTACAACGCTCAATTCACCATTAAAATCAACCTCATTTTTAAGATATTCGCAATGTCCCTGTACTGAAAGTGATATTGTATATGGATTTATCCTGTTTGGTCCCGCCCCTACTGCTCCTCTTCTTCCACCAGTTCCAAAAGGCATCATTCTCCAGAAGCTATCCAGCAAAATTGTCCATTTCTCATTATCAATAAGAAAATTTACATATGGCAGATAATCTGAATAATCCTCTTTAGTCATCCACTCTTCAATATTTTTAATCGTATTATCCAATATTGATTTTTCATTTTTAAGAGATAGAATACCCTTTTTTACAATTTCAATTCTTTCCATCTTATCTCTCCTTCGTTTAATTTTTGCTTATAAATATTATCAATTATATTATTTTTATCCACTTTTAATTTTTATAATTCAGCACTCAAAATCAACATCACCCCATATTATCTTGTGTTGCTGCAGTTGAAGTCTAAAAGGTTCTTTTGTTTCCAGTATTTTTACTGCAAGCTCTTTTAAATCAACTGTTTTAAGTGGAGATACAAGAACTGCACCTTTTTTAAACAATTTATACTTTTGTGAAATATTATCCGCAAATTCAAAATCCTTCATACTGGTGACAACAAATTTGTATTCAATATGTCGGTCAGTCAGATTTAAATTTTCATCTATAATACTATCTGCAACACCTGAACCAGGAGTCTTAATATCTAAGATAATATTTACTTTGTCATTTATCTCTTTAATTTTATGAAGGCCGTTAGTTTCAAGCAATACGTCATAATTTTTATCAACAAGTTCATTTAAAAATGCTTTTGTTGAATCCTGTTCTAAAGGCTCTCCACCTGTTACTTCCACAAGGTTAACCCCAAAGGCCTCTATTTTTTCAAATATTTCCTCAAAACTCATCTCTTTACCGCTGCTTACACATGCATCAACTGTATCACAATAACTGCATCCCGCATTACACCCTGCCAATCTTATAAAAACTGTAGGAAGACCTGTAAATGTTGATTCCCCCTGAAGGGAGTAGAATATTGAATATACTTTCACAATTTTTCTTTTATCTCTATTTTTCAAAATGCTCAACCACCGGATCTTTTTCTCCTAATCCTTTAAAACCCTTTGCTCTCAAAATACAAGCATCACACTCTCCACAAGGTCCGCCATCCTCATGAGGATCATAGCATGTTCTAGTATTTTTAAACTCAACACCAAGCTTTTTACCAATGGCAACAGTTTCTTCTTTTGTTAAGTTTATCAATGGAGCATGAATCACAAATTTATTACCTTCATCTCCGCTTTTAGTTGCAAGATTTATTGTGTTATTCATTGATTCAATAAATTCAGGTCTGCAATCGGGATATCCTGAATAATCAACAGATGAAACTCCCGTGAAAATATCTCTGGCACCTATTGTCTCCCCATAACCCGCTGCAATTGATAAAAAAATCATATTACGACCAGGCACATAAGTTACCGGTATCTGATCATTAGATTTATCTTCGCCACTGTTTATTTTAGGAACCTTAATATTATCTGTAAGGGCGGATCCTCCAAAGTTTCCAATATCCAGCTTAAAAACAAGATGATTTTTTATTTTCTGGTCTTGCACCTGCTGTCTGGCTGCTTCAATTTCCACTTTATGTCTTTGACCATAATCAAAAGTTAATCCATAACACTCAAAACCCTCTGATTTTGCCATAGCCAAGACAACTGAGGAATCCATTCCTCCTGACAACAAAATAATAGCCTTTTTTTTCATCTCATAACCTCAAAATATTCTACATTTATGTCCTGTGGATAACCTGTTACTATTCTCTTACTAATTTTTATTAATAAAAAACTCGTTGTTATTATTGGACTTTAACCCTATTGATAATTATTTAACCTTTTTGCCCTGTGGATAACTTTTTGAATCAGACAGATGTTTCACGTGAAACATTCTGGTAATAGGATTCCATTTTATCAACCAATTCTGATAATTCATCAGATTTTTCAGCTGGTATCTTAATATTGAAAACAACAATTAAATCACCTTTGGAATTGGCAGTTCGGATACCATGTCCTTTAACTCTCAGTTTAGATCCTCCCTGTGTCAAGGGAGGTAAAGTGAGATTTCCTTTTCCCCATGGAGTTACAACATTAATTTTGTCTCCATAATAAGCCTGGGCAAGAGTAATCTGCTGATGAGTAATAAGATTATCACCTTTACGTTCATAAACAGGGTCATCCGCAATATTAATTTCAAGAATTAAATCTCCTGATGGACCTCCAAAATTGCTTAAAGCACCCTGATTTTTTAATCTGATATTTTTACCATCTTTTATACCAGGAGGAATTTTGACTTTTAAATTTCTTTTATCTGATCCAACTGGAACAATAATATCAAGTTCTCTTCCAATAACACTATCAAGAAGAGAGATTTTTAAAGTAGTTTTAACATCCTGACCCTTTTGCATTCCCCTTGGGGATCCACCAAAAGGAGAGGCTCCTCCAAAAGGATCACCGGATTGAAAGGGACTTCCACCAGAATAGGATCTTCTTGATTTACGACCTCCTCCTCCACCAAAGAGGGTTTCAAAAATTGACTCCATTCCTCCAAAACCGGAAAAGCCTCCAAAATCTCCACCAGCATATGAATTACGGCCATAATAGGTTGGATCAAAACCATCACGTAAACCATCACTCCCATATTTATCGTATAAATCTTTTTTCTTTTTATCACTTAAAACTGCATAGGCTGCGGAAATCTTTTTAAACTTATCCTCTGCATCAGGGTTATCCTTGTTAGTATCCGGATGATACTTTTTAGCAAGATTTCTATATGCCTTTTTAATTTCAGCAGGAGAAGCGCCTTTTTGAAGTTCAAGTTCTTTGTATAAATCATCGTTCATTATTAACTCTCAATTAAAAAAATTCATGAATAATATATTCATGTTAAAGGTATGGTAAAGGTTATAATACTATAATAATAGTAAAGTAAGCTTTTTATCTAATTTTAAATATGATAATAAATATATATTATGGAAGTTGAAAAAAGCAATAATCATAAGGACAATAAAATTCCAGGACATCTTGGTATTATAATGGATGGTAATGGAAGATGGGCTAAAGCTAAAGGTAAAATTAGAATAGCCGGTCATAAAGAAGGAGCAAAAACAGTTGATAAAATTGTAACGGCCTGTCGTATAAAAGGAGTTAGAGCACTTACTTTATATGCTTTTTCTTCTCAAAACTGGGAAAGACCAACCTTGGAAGTTACCGCATTAATGGAACTTTTAAAGGAGTATTTGAAAAACCAGCGAAATAAAATATTAGATAATAATATAAAACTCAACGCAATTGGTGAAATTGAGAGACTCCCGCTAAAAACAAAAAATGAATTAAAGAGACTGATTAATGATTCAAAAAATAATGATGGGATGATTCTTACACTTGCTCTCTCTTATGGTGGCAGAGAAGAGATTATCGATGCATCCAAAAAAATTGCTGAAAAAATTAAAAATAACGATTTAAAAATTGAAGATATAAATGTAGAAATCTTTACAAATGAGACCTGGTCAAAAGATTTAGGAGAGGTTGACTTAATAATCAGAACTTCCGGTGAGGTTAGACTTTCAAATTTTATGCTTTGGAGTTCACCTTATTGTGAACTATATTTTACTAAGAAAATGTGGCCTGATTTTGATGAACATGATCTGGATGAAGCATTTAAAGAGTTCTCCTCTCGCAAAAGAAAATATGGAAAAATTGAGTAATATGAATAATCTGACAAAAAGAATTTTATCAGCAGGAGTAATTCTTCCACCGATTTTAGCCTTGCTTTTTTATGGGAAACCAATACATGTCGCAGCTTTTTCTGTAATATTATCAGGCATTGCAGCTTTTGAATTTGCAAATATTACACTTGAAAAAAATAGTATAATTCTAAAATATTTAACAAGTTCACTAAGTTCAATATTTGCAATGGCTATTGGATCTTCTCAAAAATTTCCTTTGATAACAATATTTTTTATAATAACAATAGCTCCAATAATATTTATTCTTACGATGTTTAAAAAGGGTGAATTCAAAGACCAGTTTTTTGAAGCATCTAAAAGTCTGACAGCAATAATATATACAGGTTCATTATTTGGATCAATGGCACTTATTCCAATTATGAATCCTGATAATGGAAAATTCTGGCTTCTTTTATTAATGTCATCTGTAATATTTAATGATACACTTGCATACACAACCGGAAAACTTTTTGGAAAGACAAAATTTAGCAAAATCAGTCCAAATAAAACATTAGAAGGGTCAATTGGTGGTCTTGGAGGAAGTATAATTGCGGTATTGGCTGTTAAGTTTATATTTTTACAGGATCTCCCCCTTTTGCAGACAGCCGTTTTCGGACTTATATTAGGAGTTGCGGGTCAATTGGGAGACCTGATGGAGTCATTTATTAAAAGAAGTTTTAATGTAAAAGATTCAGGAAATATTATTCCGGGACATGGAGGAATATTTGACAGACTGGATTCAATGATGACCGGGGCACCTGTTGTTTTAATTTTTTCCCTGCTTT
>JAFGVO010000271.1 GCA_016937935.1 Deltaproteobacteria bacterium
TCAGATACAGGCTCAGATACAGGTCCTGATTATTGGATTGACGGATATTGTCCCCAGCCTGCAGACGGTATTGAGCAGAAGGTGTCAAATGACTGCAAAGGGCTCTCTTTTCAGGGGTGCTGTGATGGTGCAGGTAATGTTATTTACTGTTATGACAATGCACTTTATTGCAAGCCCTGTGCTCCCCAGTACGCCTGTTCATGGTATGAGGACGATACGGATCTTGGTGAGCCATATTACTGGTGTACAGCAAGCGATAACGGAAGCGATCCTGCGGGGGTTTTTCCCATGAGCTGCAATAGTTATGGAATAGGAGGGGATACGGATACTGCACTTGATATAGTTCCTGAATGTACAAAAGAGCCTGTGACCTGTTCTGATATTGATGCAAATGATACGGATATGCAGATATATGGATGCTGCTGGAACAATATAGCTCACTATTGCATTGATGGTGATCTTTACTACTCTGTTTGTGCCGAGACAGCAGATAGCAGATGTGGAGCCAATCTTTATACCTTTCCCCCTGGGGCAGATTGCATAACACAAAAGTATGAACCCCCGAGCAATCCATTTGATTGCGGAGGTACACCTTTAACCTGCAGTGATATTTCACCTGACAAGGATCTCCAGCCAATGGGGTGCTGCCAGGGTTCTGTTGCATGGTATTGTGATTTGGGTATTCAAACAGAACCAATAAGTGCTGATTGTTCTGCAACACAATGTAATATTAATTATGTAGAGATTTCAGATACTGATAACCCTTCTGATACGTATACATTAGGCTATATGGGATGTCGTGCCAACTAGCTTCTTAAGTTGTTAAAGAGAATTTAATTGATAGATCTTCACACACACTCCACATGTTCTGATGGTTCATTTACCCCGGATGAAATTGTTGCTCTTGCAAGAGTAACCGGCTTGTCTGCTGTGGCCCTCACAGACCATGACAGTGTTGACGGTATTGATGCTGCTTTAAATGTGGCATCTGGAAAGTGTGAAGTTGTACCCGGTGTGGAACTGTCCGCAGAGTACATGGGCAAGGCACTTCACATAACCGGTCTCTACATTAATCATAAAGATGAGGGGTTTAATGCACTCCTTGAAAAAGTTAAACAGAAGCGCAATGACCGCAATGTCAGGATTCTTCAAAAACTTGAAGAACTGGGAATGCCTGTCTCTCTTGATGAACTCCATCATGAAGCCGGAAATGGTGTCGGGGGCAGGGTTCACCTTGCCAATATTTTGGTAAAAAAAGGATATGTAAAAAGCAGAGATGCTGCATTTGAAATATATCTTGGAGGAAAAGGTCTTGCAATGGTTGACAGGCAGAGGTTTACTCCCAAAGAGTGTATCAGCGCAATCAGCAATGCCGGAGGTGTCTCTTTCCTTGCTCATCCTGCAACTTTAAAACTAAAGAACAATGAGCTGAAAACTCTTGTGGCAGAACTTAAATCATATGGATTGTCTGGAATAGAGACTTTTTATTCCGGATATGAACACACACTTATTGCAAAATTGAGCAGAATTGCAAAAGAGTTTGATCTGGTCAGAGGGGGAGGTTCTGATTTTCACGGAAAAAACAGACCTGCCATCTCATTAGGAACCGGTTACGGAACTCTTTATATGGATGACTCTCTCCTTAAGCCAATCAAGAACCTTGCCCGTTTAAGATAATACTGATAAACAAGAAACTATTGTATGATCGTTTTTATTTAACGGTAAAATTTAAAACTTACAAGGGAGGCTGATCATGATAGGTGATAAAATTGTAATTGAAGATTATCATAAAGAGAACGGCAGACGTGTTGCTGCTGCTGCTCTTCCTAAAATAAAAGAGTGTGACAGAGTTTATACTTTGACTGTGGCAGGAGAGTCCGGTTCGGGAAAATCAGAAACTGCCGCAACAACAGCAATGGAGCTTGAGGCCGCAGGGCTTAAGGTTTTGATTCTTGGTCAGGATGACTATTTTATACTGCCTCCCAAATCAAATTCTGCAAAACGCAAAGAAGACATCAGCTGGGTTGGAATGGGAGAAGTAAAGATAGATCTCATGGATGAACAGCTTGCAAAGGCAAAGGCCGGTGAGAAGTCACTTACAAAGCCCAATGTTATTTTTGAAGAGGATCGTGTTGATGAAGAGACAATTTCTCTTGAAGGTGTAAATGTTGTTATTGCTGAAGGTACCTATTGTACAGCTTTAAAAGAGGCTGATTTTCATGCTTTTATTGATAAATCTTATCTTGACACTCTTGCTCATCGTAAAAAAAGAGCCAGAGAAGAGACTGAGGGTGCGTTTATCGAGAATGTTCTTGAAATAGAACATAAAATAATAAGTTCCCATAAATCTCTTGCAGATATAATTCTCCCTAAAAGCTACGAGTAGAAGTTGGAACGGTGAAAAAGTCTCAAATTATAACTCTTGCAGTTGGTATTGTATCCGGGGCCCTTTTAATGGTGCTTCTGTTTTTTATCGTTAAAGGGTGTTCGGAAACTCCCGCAAATAATAATGATAGTAGTAATGATCATATTGAGACGGCTCAAGATACCGGTTCTGTTTTGTCAGTGAGTTCAAAAAATGAAGAAGCTCCAGATTGGAATCTCAAATTTCCATCCAGAAAAATGAGTGGCAACTGTACAATTTCAGGCACTATCATGGATATTGATTCTAAAGCTGTTAAAGGGGCTGTTGTCAGACTCCGTCTTTTGGATGAACCATGGATCAGTGCAAATGTTGACGCTGAAGCTGTAACAAAAAAAGATGGCAGTTACAGTTTTAAAGGTCTGACAAAAGATGCCTCCTATCAGGTTTTTGCATATGCAAAAGGGTATTCAACTGCAGCATTGCAAGGGGCAGAATGTGGTACAAAGACTGATCTCTATATGGAGCGGGGGGCTGTATTAAAAATAAAATTTGTAGATGATCAGGGGCGTGTAATTCCATATGTTAAAATTAATATTGGGGGCAGCTCTTTGTGGCCAAACAGAGTTGCTATGGCAGGGGTTGACGGTACTGTAGAACTGCCCGGTTTGAAACCCGGCTTCTATTCGTTTACTGCTTCAAAAGAGGGGCTCGGGTTTGCACTTCTTGAGCCAATTGAGCTTGCGGAGGATGATGAAATCGAAATTGAGGCCCAGCTTGCCTCGCTAAAACCAATAACTGTAACTGTTGAAGATGGTGACGGGCAGGCTGTAAGTGATGCCATTGTAACTGTAATACCCGAAGGGATTCCTCTTGTTGTTGAAGAGTATATCACCGATTCTGAGGGAAAAGCTGTAATAAACGGTGCCAGTATTATTGGAAGTGAAATAACTGTTCTGGCAGATGGTTTTATCAAAAGTGTAAATAGCAGAGTGCTTCCTGGAAGTGATGTTAAAATAACACTCAACAGGGGCGCAATATTAAGAGGTTATGTTGAAACTCCACAGGGGGAGCGGGTTGCAGGTGCGATGATCGATGTAAGAGTTGATTTTGATGAAGCAGAGTCTTCAATGATGGTGGAGCAGAGACAATTTATTAAGAGAAGTAAATTGTCAACAGGAGGAGGACGCCCAATGGCAATTCCTCTTAAGCCGGGTGTTATGTGGCCCGGTCCTGCTGAAATTCCTTTAATTGAAACTGCTGATGATTCAGTAGCTGTTAATGATAAAAATCCTTTACCCTGGGAGCCAACAAACATTAATGGGGAGTTCATTATTGACGGTCTTCCTTATGGACAACTCTCAATTGGAGCAACTCATAACAGTTTTGTAAATTACAGAAGAGCAACTATAAACCTCTCCCCGGGTGTTAAGATGGATCCAATCCCCATTATTATGAAGCGGGGAGTTTCTATGGTGATTCGGGTTGTTTCGAGGGGCGGGCATCCGGTTGAAAATGCAGTTGTTACAATTTTTAATACAGATGGTGACATTTTAAAAACTTCTGAAACTGCCGGTGACGGCTATGCAACAATTGAAGGCCTCCCAGGAGAGTTTAGAATTGAAGCAGGAGCTGATGATTTTGTTTCTGTAACAAGAAGAATACTTGGAACACCCGGGCATACGGTGGATGTTACAGTTAATCTTCCGGATGCCGACAAGATATTAAAAGGGGTGGTTTCAGATAAAAACGGGCTTGGTGTTGAAGGGGTTACTATTGAAGCTCTTTTAAATTCAAAAGGTTTGAGTCAGACATTAAACGGGATAACAGAAAGTGACGGAACTTTTAATATTGAAGGAGCAGGGGATGGATTATTTGATGTGAAGGCTATCATTGATGGTGAGATCTCCGCCAGAGCAAAAGATGTAACTCCAGGAACAGTTGTTCATCTTGTAGTTGAAAACAGAGATCAGGATGAAGCTAAAGGCGTCTCAAATCTTGCCTTTTCACCAGGTGTTTTCAAATCTGCCCCCCAAAAAAAGGATAACAGAGGGGATAATCTTCCAACTGTTCCATACAGGTCATCAAATAATATTACAGTCAAAACTAACGGTCAGAACCTCCAGCCACTGATTGAACCAAATCAGCCAGGTGGAGACTCTTCTTTTATAAATGAATCCGGTGGTTCATATCACAGCGAGTTTGGACAGACTGATCAGCTTGTTGTCTCCGAAGGCTATTCTGGCGCCGGAAGTCTGCCAATAACCCTTACCTCGAGCAAGGGTATGATTGTAGTTTCAAGCGTGACCCCGGGTTCTCAGGTTGCAGTTACAGGTTTAAAAAAAGGTGCTCAGGTCCTGAAGATTGACGGTAATATTATTAAATCTGTTGCTGCAGCAAAAAATGCACTAAAGGGA
>JAFGVO010000272.1 GCA_016937935.1 Deltaproteobacteria bacterium
AAAATTACTTTTATTATACTTAATCAACAAGTCAATTTGACTTTATTTACTTTTATATACTATAATTTGAACAAATTTTGACATTTTAAAATTAAAAAAAACAGTGGTAAAATGACACATCCAGCAGAACACGCAAGAACACATATAATGGCAGCCCTAGAAGCCTGTCAGTCTGACCCTTCTTTGGCTGATACTTTGGGAATGCTTACCGAGCATCTGGCAAAAGCCCAGAAAAAACTTTTTCCGGCCAGCAATATCGAGCCACAATCTCCAGCCTGTATTGATATGATGAGAAGAGCCATGGACTCTTTAGCACAGGCTTTAAAGATTCTTCAGGATATAGACAGTGATGCTGAAGCCGTTGGAATTGCAGCTGCATCAATTGCTCAATCTCTAAAAACTCTTCACCCCGCAGTTCAGGAGGCAAAAGAAAAGGCTTCCAGAAATACAAGACCTCCTGAACCTGATACTGCCTCTGTAAATGTAAATACAATGTTGTCTATGAACACTGACCACCAGTTTTTTAACGGTTTTTCAGACAATATTGAAGAGGGTGGTATCTTTGTGTCCACGTTTGAACCTAAACCAAAAGGTTCCGAAGTGGTCATCAACTTTAAGCTGCCAGGCAATAGAGCTGTTTCTGCAAAGGGAATTGTTCAGTTTGTAAGAGAATACAATCCAATGGTACCAGACACTGCTCCCGGGATGGGTGTAAAATTCACAGCTCTTATGCCTTCGGACAAAAAAGCAATTGAAGAATTTATGCAATCCCGCACTGCCATGTTCTACGACGAATAAAATTTATAGAGAAAAATTTGGTTAGTAAGTATCTTCTTTTATTTCAAAATATGCTTTTGGATGGAGACAAGCCGGGCACATTTCCGGAGCTTCCGGTCCTTCATGAACATAACCGCAATTTCTGCATTTCCATAAAACAGTCTCATCTTTTTTAAATACGGTTCCATTTTCAATATTTGCGGCAAGTTTTAAATACCGTGCCTCATGCTCTTTTTCAACCTTGGCAATTGTTGTAAAAGCAGCAGCTATTTCAGGAAACCCTTCATCTTTTGCAGTTTTAGCAAAAGCGGGATAAAGCTCAGTCCACTCTTCGTTTTCTCCGGCAGCTGCAGCTTTAAGATTCTCTACCGTTGTCCCGAGTTTTCCTGCAGGATAAGATGCTGTAATCTCTAAATCTCCACCCTCAAGAAATTTAAAAAAGCGCTTTGCATGCTCTCTCTCATTTTCGGCAGTTTCAAGAAAAAGCGCCTCAATCTGTTTATACCCCTCTTTGCGGGCAATACTTGCAAAGTAAGTGTAACGATTACGTGCCTGAGATTCACCGGCAAAAGCTTTTAATAAATTCTTTTCTGTTTCTGTTCCTCTAATGTTTGTCATAATTTGTCTCCTGTTTATTTTTTTAGTCACTCCCATTTGAGAATTAAAGTCAAGGGTATAATTTAACCACTAATACTTCAAATAAATTATTTATTTTAAAAGATGCAGTAACTATTTTACTATTAAGCAAACAAACTCGAACGCTCTTAGTTTAACTAAACGAGCCTTTTTTATTGGCAGGGGGCACTAAATTAATGCAAATTGCAAGAGACACAAAAAGAGGAAAAAAATGACTTTTAAAAAAGATTTTATCTGGGGCGCTGCAGCTGCCTCCTACCAGATTGAAGGGGCTCATGATGAGGACGGCAAAGGAATGTCCATATGGGATAACTTTACTGAAAAAGAAAACGCTGTCTACCAGGGACATACAGGACAAACAGCCTGTGATCACTATCACAGATACAAAGAAGATGTGGCACTGATGAAACAGGTGGGGCTTCAGGCTTACCGTTTTTCCATATCGTGGCCAAGAGTTATGCCAGAGGGGATTGGGGCAATAAATACCAAAGGAATTGATTTTTACAACAGACTGGTTGACGAACTTCTGGCTAAAGACATTATGCCCTTTCCCACACTTTTTCACTGGGATTACCCCTACGAGTTATACCTTAAAGGTGGCTGGCTCAACCCTGACTCCCCAAAGTGGTTTGCTGAATACACCGCAGCAGTCGTAGACAGATTATCCGACAGGGTGGGCAACTGGTTTACAATAAACGAACCACAGGTGATTGTTGGCCTTGGACACTGTACGGGAATTCATGCCCCGGGTTTGCAACTGCAAAAACGGGAGCTGGTTCATGTAACCCACAATATTTTACGCAGCCACGGTGCGGCTGTGGAAACCATTCGCGCCAGGAGCATCCTCCCGTCAAAAGCTGGAATAGCTCCTGTATGTCCAGTGGCAATTCCCGTTGATAACGGGCAGCAAAATATTGAAGCTGCAGGGGCTGCCATGTTCAATGTTACAGATAAAGATCTTTTTACCGGATGGTCAAACAGATGGTGGCTCGACCCTATTTTTAAAGGAGAGTACCCGGAGGATGGTCTGAAGCTGGCAGCCCGTTATTTGCCCGCCAATTTTCAGGACCACATGAAATCAATTTCTGCCCCCACCGATTTTCTTGGAAACAACCATTACGAAGGTATTTACGTGAGCGCCGACAAGGACGGCACAACCCGGATTCATCCTCCAAAGGAGGGGGAACCTCTAACCGGATTCAACTGGCGTGTAACCCCCGAAGGTCTGTACTGGGGACCACGCTTCCTGTACGAACGCTACAACAAACCAATTATTATCACAGAAAACGGACTCTCCAACAAAGACTGGGTAGCCCTTGACGGCAAAGTGCATGATCCCCAAAGAATTGATTTTACTCAGCGATACCTCCGTGAATTTCAGCGCGCAGCAGCAGATGGTGTTGATGCAGCAGGATACTTTCACTGGTCCATTATGGATAATTTTGAATGGGCATTCGGCTACAAAGAGCGCTTTGGCCTCATTCACGTTGATTTTCAAACCCAAAAGCGAACCCTAAAAGACTCAGCCTGCTGGTACAGTGACGTTATTAAATCAAACGGAAAAAACCTTTAGTCTTCTGAAAGTATCTATTTTTCAGGAAGCAGACTGATGGCGTTGATAATGTCACGTCTGACGCAATTGTGTTTATACTCTTTTTTAAAAAGACCGGTTTTAATTTTGATATCTCTGGCTCTGATCAAAACCTGCCTGGCTTTAGCCGAGTTTAAGGCGACAAGTTTTTTTATTATCTCTTTTTTTTCATTGCAGCTTACCGCCTGATTTAAATCCCAGTCCAGGCTTGCGGCTATATTTACATGTTCCATGGCATTTAGTTTTTTTAAACCGGTAATTGCAGTATGACGAATATCTTTATTTTGATGATGTCCCGCATATTGAATGAGAACCGGAATAGCCGAATCCTTAAGGGTATCAATCATAAAATTTAGGGCAAGTGGTCTTATATTATCAACAAGCACCATTTTTTTTACCTGCTCCAGGATAAGTCCGTCAGACTGGTACTGTGGATTTTGATCAATTGCCTTCTTGTAAAACGAAATAGCTTTTTTAAATTGACCAAGGCATACATATGTCTTTCCCAGCAAGTAAAAACTGGTCGTGTTCTCATCGCTTTGAGTTTTGTTAAATCCATTAAGCAGGGACAACGCCTTTGTACATTTTTTCTGGTCAATCAATAATGTTGCGGTTAACAACGTGCTGTTCTCTGTAGAACTTGCAACATCACTAAGTTTAAAGTTTTGAATATTTTCCTGTTTTTTTATAGGGAGTTTGACGCCCTGTGAAGATGCCGGATTATTGTCTGATACTCTAAATTGTTGTTTAGGAGCAGATGCGTCAGCCTGTTTTATATTTGTATGTCTTGATGAATTTGAAGAAGAGATAAAAAACAGATAAATAGTAATTGCACTTAATAATACAATAAATATTCCTGCTGCTGCCAGTTGTGTTTTGGTTAATCTTGCAATAGGTGATTTGGGATTATTAATTTCATCAGCGATAGCCGTAAGCTCTTCAAGCATTTGTGTTGCGCTTGAAAACCGTTCATCAGGATCTATTTTAAGGGCTTTTTCAAGAAATGCTTCCAATGCTGCCGGATACTTTTTTCCAGTTGACTCTTTAAGAGTCGGTGCCCGTTCTTTAAGCTTGGCATTAAATAGATCAAGAAGCGTATTCCCTTTAAAAACCACCTCTCCTGAGATGAGACGAAACAAAGTAACCCCCACTGAATATAAATCGGACTTTTCATCAACGGGATGATTTTGTAACTGTTCAGGAGACATATATTGAGGAGTCCCCAGTACAATTCCTTTTCGGGTAATGCTGAGATCCTCTTTTTGGGGAGATTCTCCAGAATGAGGAGATTTGGCCATGCCAAAGTCCATTATCTTAATAACAACTTCTCCATTGTCACGTTTGCCTTTAAAAATATTTTCAAGTTTTATATCTCTATGAATAAGAGATTTCCCATGAGCATGTTCCAGTCCAATTAAAATTTGTCTGGTGTATTCTATGGCTTCAGGTAGAGGCAGCGGGCCATTTTCTAATAAATCACGTAGAGGGACACCGTCCACAAAATCCATTACTAAATAGAGCTCACCTTTTTTTGTCTGCCCAAAATCCGTAACACTTATGCAATTTGGATGATCTAAAAGACTACAGGCATTGGCTTCACGTTTAAAACGAGCCACAAATTCTTCATTTTTTGCAAATTCCCTCTTAACCATTTTTAATGCAAACAGCTTATTGAGTCGTAAATGATTTACCAGGTAAACAGACCCCATAGCACCGGAACCAAGACATTTTTCAACCTGATATCGCTCATCAATAATGAAGCCTTCTCCAATTTTAGGCTCCGGCTCAAAGGAAAATGACGGTCTCTCACTTTTAGCAATTATGGAAGGACGAACATCTGTTTCAGAAACTCTCCCTTCATCAGTTTGAGCTGGATCTTGAGTTTGTGCTTCAGTTTCAGTTTGATTCTGCTCTTCTTTAGAAACAGCACTCAAATCTGCTACAGATATCTCCTGGGTTAATAAATGGTCATTCTTTTTTGTCACAAGTCAGTTATAATACTAAACAATTAAAACTTCAATGTTCCGGTATAATTAAGATTTATCTGATTTTCCGCTACCTGAAACCCGTCATATTCAAACTAAGATAATGCAATATGAACTCAAAAAGAGGAATGCACTTTTTCTGCAAACTGACGGCCTCGCCCCATTTTAGGATAAAACTAACCCGTGTGCGATTTCTACGATTTCTATGTTTATTCTTTAATTAGTTTCATGAGGATAGGAAGCATTAATCGGTCTTTGGCACGGTTTGTTTCTGTTTTGATTTCGATTAGTTTTTTTGGGTCTTCAGAATAATCTGTGGGTAAATTGTCCATTATTTGTGTAAAAAGTATAAGCGAGGTTGTGAGGAGTGAGCGCAAGA
>JAFGVO010000273.1 GCA_016937935.1 Deltaproteobacteria bacterium
ACAGATACAGACACAGATACAGACACAGACACAGACACTGATGCTGACGGAGATATTGATCCTGATGGCGATGGTGTTGTTGATGATATGACGGATGTTTCCGGGGGCGCTTGTAACAGGGTTCTCCCTGTAACTTTTCGCGATTTTACTTCCGCTCACATTGATTTTGAAAGACCTAAAAACCTTGGTTTTACAGTAAATGATGGCAATATTAAGGGACTATTAAATGATATGCTTGATATTGATAAAAAACCTACTTTAAAAGATCCTTATGGAGATTGCTGGGTTCACTCTAATAAAACTTGTTATCCACCTGATGAAATGAATTATCAATATGGAATTTATAGTGCTGAATCTTTTAATGACTGGTATCATGACGTTTCAGGTGTGAATATACAATTAGATAAGGGCATAATTCTCGCTGAAACTTCTGCAGGAATTTACGAATATCAAAGTGATACCTTTTTTCCTCTTAAAAACGAGGATGGGTTTGGAGCAGAAGCAGGTCAGATTGATAAAAATGGTGTAAACAGAAATTTTCTTTTTACCACAGAGATTCATACAGCCTTTGAATATAAAGGGGGAGAGACTTTTACATTCACAGGGGATGATGACCTGTGGATATTTGTAAATGGTAAACTTGCCATGGATCTTGGCGGACTTCATGAGGCATTGCCAGGCACAATTGATTTTGATGCTGTTGCTGCGGAGCTAGGCATTACCCCCGGCAATACCTATGATTTTGATGTTTTTCATGCGGAGCGTCACACTTTTGAATCCAACTTTCATATTCAAACTACTATTAAGTGCTTTGTTACCTCAATTGACTAATTCACCTGATTTATATTTTTACTAAAAAGATGATGGAGCAAAACTGTTATGACTATGAATATTAAGTTCAAGAAGAACTGTCTGAAAATCTTCCAGTTTACATTGTCATTTTTAATATTTAGCGGGTGTACATCAAATAGCAGAGATGATATTTTTGATTTTAGCACTGACAGTGGTGATTCTGATACAGCTTTAATTGATACAGATATCAGTGATGCTGTAATGAATGGTGCTATTGACCGGGGAAATGGTCTCTATGCCCTTGAGTTTAAAGACGACGAACATCGCTGGTATTTTGCATGTATCGAAGGGGACGGAGGACGTATTACCGATTTTTCAATTGATGGTAATTCTATTATAATAAGCAGTGCTACAGTAGAAAAAGGGTATGGGTCGATTTTTTGGACAAGCCCCCAATCTGCATGGAACTGGCCTCCTCCTGCTCAGATTAATACAGATCCTTTTACAGCTTTGGTCAATGAAGATGAACATTCAATAACACTTACAAGCAGCACTGTTACAGTTGGAGGTCAAAATATTACAGTTACTAAAAAGTTCAGAGCAGATCTTGTTAATAAAGGAATTGTTCTTGAATATTCTATTACAAATCAGGATATGTCTGTTTTCAGTGCAGCTCCATGGGAGATAACAAGGGTTTATCCACAGGGACTGTCATTATTTAGAAAGGGTGGGGGAGATATAACTTCCGGGAGCATGAACCCCATACCTTATATAGATAGCAATGGAGTAATTTTTGCAGATAACAGTGATATAACACAAAGCGGAGATTACAAACTTTTTTCGGACGGTTCTGGTGGCTGGCTTGCCCACACAGATGGATCCCTTGTATTTATTAAATCTTTTATTGACACTCCTTTAGAAAGTGCGGCTGCAGGGGAGAGTGAGATAGAACTCTATACCAATACAGATTATGAAGAGGTTGAGGTGCAGGGCGCATATGAAGATATTCAGCCTGGTATGAGTTCAAACTGGACAGTTAACTGGTACCTCCGTCCCTTCCCGGCTGATGCCGCGGCAGAAGTCGGCAATGTCAATCTCGTCTCATTTATTGAAAACACAATTTAGTAAACTTCAATTTCATCAAGGTATACTCTGCAGAAATCCGTATTTGTCCCTTTAAATGCAAGTCCTCTGATATATTTTAAATTTACCCCAGTAAATTTGGACAAATCAAAGGTATACGCCTTCCAGGCACCAGTAAGTGATGCAAGGGGCATATATGAAGAAATTGATGAAGCTGTTTCCACCAGAGCAATGGAAAAATCACAAGTCTGATTATATAAAAGAGCCTGTAATTTTAATTTTGCAGATCCAGTTATATCAATTGCAGTCTGCTTTTCATCAAAATAGTACCCTGTTGCTCCAGTTTGATCATTGTCTGAATCTGCACCGTCCTGAATTTCAACCTGCATTACAGCATCTCCTGAAGTGCTGTCGTAATATGCAATGTGTTTAACATTATTACCTGCGGGTAAAATTACAAATGATTGCGCTGCAGCGATTGCGTCTTCGTCAAAAAGGGTTTTTATAAGGGGAGGTGTTCCTGTGTCTGTATCTTTGATTGATGTATCAGTTGTTGAGTCTGTTGATGGGGAAGTGTCTATTATGTTTGTGTCACTGTCGTTGATAATATCAGTGCTTTTTTGAGACTCACTGTCAATGCTTGTGTCTGTACTATTTTGTGAATCAGACGAATTTATACTTGAGTCGCTGTCCAGGCCGCTGTCCAAATTTGTATCAGTTATTTTCTTTTCACCTAAATTATCAAGAGTTCCTGTGGCGCATGATGAAAAAAAGAGAGTCAAAGCTACTAAAATTATTTTTTTTTCTAACATTAAAACCTCCAGTTATTCTTTTACTAAATCGGTCAATTCTGGAACAATTTCAAACAGATCCCCTACTATTCCATAATCTGCAACCCTAAAAATAGGTGCATCCGGATCTTTATTTATTGCAACTATGCATTTTGCAGATTTTATACCGGCAGTGTGTTGTAAAGCACCGGATATTCCTGCAGCAATATAGAGATTGGGTGCAATAATTTTTCCAGTCTGACCTATCTGGAAATCATTTTCAATAAAGCCACCGTCAACTGCAGCTCTACTGCCACCAACAGCGCCTCCAAGTGTATCTGCAAGATTTTCAAGAATGGTGAAACCTTCTTTTGATTTTGCACCTCGTCCGCCGGCAACAACAACTTTTGCATCAACAAGTAAAGGTCGTTCTGATTCACTTTTTGTAAAGTTTGTAAATTCCAAGCGGCTATAACCAGGAAGTGGCGCAGGGATATCAATCTCTATAATATCACCTTCAGCGTTACAAAAATCAACCGGCTCGAATTCTGTAGTTCTTACGGTTATAATATCAGGATGCCCAACAGATTTTATCTTTGTAAAGATATTACCTGCATAAATCGGGCGAGTATAGATGAATTCATTATTTAAAAACTCAATATCAACAGCATCAAACATAACCGAACGGTTTGCAAGTGCTCCAAAAGATGCAAGGAGATCTTTAAAAAAAACAGTTGATGATGCCATAATAACTCTATAGGTATTCTCTCTAAAAAGATCTGTTAAAACTGGAGTTACTGTTTCATTAACAATATTAAAATTGTCATTAAATTGAGCCGTAAATATTTTTTCTGCACCAAGATTTAAAAGATTGTGTTTTATGTTATTAAAAGATGGGCCGATTGCCAAAATGTCGTATCGCTCATTACAAAGGGTGGAAACCTTTTGCGCTGCACCAATCAGAGCCAGTTCACTTCTTTTCAGCAAATCATTATCTGCAAAAAGAATAGCTAAAATTTTATTTTCAGGCACAATATACCTTTCATGTTTTATTGGAGTTATTAAATGTTAAGATTTTCTTTTAATTTAAGAATAAGCTCTTTTGAATTTTCAAAATATTGGGTCTGTTTTGTATTTTCCTTTTTAAAATAGCCAATAGTTTTCAAACTTGAATTATCAGTAATACCAAGCTCGCTTAAAGATTTAACATTTATACTCTTTTTTTTGGCTTTCATAACATTGCGTAAAGATGCAAAACGTGGTCCATCCTGATATTCACCATCAATACTTACATTGTTGTTTACACTATTTTTTAATACTGCTCTTAAATCAACTGTAATAACTGCTGGAAATTCAATATTGTATTGGGCTACTCCATTATCCGCTTCTCTTAAAAGTGTAGCTTTATTTAAATCTGAATTGATAGTGATTTTTCCGCAATTTGTTGCAAGTGGCCAGTTTAAGAGAGTTGCAGTCATTTGGGCAACAGCATTATTATCACCGTCAACTGTCTGTTTACCCATGATGAGAAGCTGTGGCTGTTCAATATTTACAATTTCCTTAATGGCACGGGCGGTTATAAGTGCATCGATATTTTCATCATTTGTCTCAATCAGTATTCCTCGATCTGCACCCATTGCTAAAACCTGTCTTATCTGTTTTGCTGCTGAAGTATCTCCAAGTGTAACAATGATTATTTCACCTCTCAAGTCACCTGAGCCCCTGTTTGTCTCAAGAATTCGTAAAGCGACTTCAATGGCATATTCATCAAAGGGATTGGGTTTAATCTCAAGTCTGGAAAGATCAAGTGTTGTTCCATCTTTACTGATTTGAACACTGTCTGAATTGTCAGGATCAGCAACAGGCTTCATTGTAACAATAATTTTCATTGAATTCCTTTATTAAACAAGGGGTAGCCTCACATATTCAGGATATCCTTTTAAAGTATGAGTCAGTTCTTTTTTAATGAGTTTAATCTGATTTTCCCCGCTGAATTTCTCACAACAGCCTAGAATTTCGAGATGTGATTTTTTTATTTGAACAAGATTATCCGTTTTTAATAAATCAGATAGTCTACTGTATTCAAAGGGTCTCACATTGGATCTTGCGGATACAAAGCCAATGCCGCCTTCTGCATGAGATAATAAAAGTTTTTTATCACTTCCAATAAAGTAATTATCAGTACATTTTATCAGATTTAAATCAGCAGAAGAGTCTTTAATTCCAAAATGATTAACCTGTTTTAATATTTCACAGTTAAGGGATACATTTGTATGAAGAGGAAAATTGTAAATTATGAAAGGCAAATCTGTAGACTCTGAAATTGTTTGAAGATATTTTATTATTCCTGCTTCAGGAAGTTTTGAAAGATAAAAGGGTAAAAGGGAAGCAAAATAATCAGCACCGGAATCTTTTGCAAAATGAGCCAGGTTAACAGTATCTTTTAAAACATTAGACCCTCCATGAAAAATAATATTTCCTTTAAAAATATCTCTGGCAATTTTAAGTAAAGCCATTTTTTCATCTTGTGTTAATGAGAAAAATTCACCTGTAGTTCCTGCAATAAGTATGGATTTTACACCGTTTCCCCAAAGCCATATGAGATGTTCCTTAAAGGCACCCTCATCTACAGTATTATTTTTGTTAAAAGGAGTTGTTATGGCGTTTATAAGTCCGGATACATTATTTGTTTCATTTTTCATATTAGAAGTATAATAAAAGCCCATTACATAAACCACAATTATTATTTCAAGATTCGAGCAAAAAGGGAGCAAACCCAAACAGCCACATAGGGACCCCAAACAGGGACGGAGGATATTTGTATCTGTTTACGGTGTGTTATCTTGTTTAAGGTGGATAAAAGGTTCAATTTTGATC
>JAFGVO010000274.1 GCA_016937935.1 Deltaproteobacteria bacterium
AAGAACACAACGAAAATCCGAAATCGTTCATCTGGAAAAAAACTGCTGATCAGATAATTGAAAAAGTTGGCCGAGCGAGACTGGCTCTGGATAATGCCCCAACAGGATGAATCACTACATTAGTAATTAATCTTCTTTTCGTTAAAATCTGTGACAGCACTGACATTTTTTATCAGTATTAACTTTCGGGTATAAAGAGACTAATATTTTAGACTTGAAAATATTCCAGCATTTTGTTGTGTCCTAACATGCTGGCTCCCTGATATACAGCATCAATGATATCAGAGTCGCTCCATCCCAAATTATGCAGTCGTGAAATGTCATTTTTATCACCATGTTTTTTTCCTCTCATTCCATCTATAACAAACTTTAGCAGTTCAATCTCTTTATCTTCTAATGGCGCCTTTTCAAAATCATGAATCATATTTTTTAGTCCCTCCTCTGTCATGCCTTGTAATTTTAAAAGTCTGCCGTTGAAGACTTTACATGCCTGGTAGTTTAAAGCGTCTGCTGTTAAGAATCTAATGTATGCAAGCAGTCCTGGCTGCAGATTAGAACTGTTTCTATAATATTCAATTACTGCAAGCTGAGTCATAAACAGCCCCGGGCTGCCTGCAGAAACCTGTAATGGTTTAGGAACCTCACCAGCAGAAGCAATGAAGTTATCAAAAACTTCGGCCACTTTCGGGTTTGCATTTTCTCTTGTTACCTCTGTTAAAATTGTCATAAAAATTCTCCTTGATTATATGTTGAATTCTTCTGGCCATACTTTGACCAGAGTAAGTTTGAGTAATTTATATCTTGATAAAAAGAATACTAAGTGGCATAAACGACACATAAGAGTTTAATTGCGACAATATGTTGCAGTTTTGAGGATAGAATGAAAAAAGTTACAATTCTGGCGTTTGAATCAACACCCTTATCAGCCCTTGCATTTCCAATTGATATTTTTAACAGTGCAGGGACCTGGTGGAATAAAATATTTGGAGAATCCCCTAATCCTCAATTTGAAGTTAAAACGGTTACACTGGACGGGAAACCGGTGCGTTGTAATAAATCCATAATTATTGAGCCGGACGCTCCATTTTATGAGTCTCCACTTCCGGATTTACTAATTGTAAGTCCTGTAACAGATTTTAAAAGTTTAGTTTTTAAGGATAAATTTTTTCTCAAAACATTAAAGAAGTATCACGGCAATGGGGTACATTTGGCATCAATATGTACTGGTTCCTTCATACTTGCCTCTACGGGGCTCCTTGATTATAAAAAAGCCACTACTCATTGGGGATCGGGAAAACTGTTTTCAAAAAGATTTCCTAAAGTAGATTTGAGAATCGATCAGACTGTTACAGATGAACAAACACTTTTTTGCTCCGGGGGGGCAAACTCCGGCAGTGATTTAGTTTTGTATCTGATAAAAAAATACTGCGGAGCTGAAATTGCCTATAGAACAGCCAGGACACTTGTTCTTGATCCTGCCAGAAGTTCACAAGCTCCATATGAAGTATTTAATTTTGATAAAGGTCATGGGGATATTGAAATAGCGAGCGCCCAGCAATGGCTGGAGCAAAATTATCAGCGCTCAGTTATGGTTGAATCAATGGCGTCGGAAGTTGCTCTCAGTAGAAGAACATTCGAGAGGCGTTTTAAAAAGGCAACAGGAGAGAGTCCCATTAAATACCTGCAGAGAATTAGAATTGAGAGTGCTAAACTCCATCTGGAGTCGAGTAATGAACCATTTGAACAAATCACATTTAATGTCGGGTATGAAGATCCTTCAACTTTCAGAAAGATATTTCAAAAAAATACAGGACTTTCTCCTGGCAGTTATCGTGATAAATTTAAAATAAAATAATAACTTATGAATCTTCTTTTGTCATATGAGTTTATTTTGAACTGTTCAATTAAAGTTATTTTTTCTGTTTTCTGCTTTAAGAATATTTATTACTGCGGTTTTTGACTGGTTTGTCAGCTCTTCAACGTTGTCAAGGGTCATTCCTTTTGTGGGAATTGGGTTTCCAAAGATTACTTGTATTTTGCCGGGGCGGATTCTCCAGTCTCCTCGTCTTGATACTGTGCGACCACCGTAAATTGCCATTGGCATAACAGGTCTTTGTGATTTTATTGCCAGTCTGAATGCCCCTTTGTAAAAAGGGCCCACTGTTCCGTCAAGGGTTCTCTGTCCCTCGGGAAGCACCACCAGACTGTCTCCGTTTTTAAGCATATCTTCAGCTTTTTTTAATCCGGCTGCATTTAGTTTTGTATTTTTCGGGTCCACAGGAATCTGTCCCACAGCTTTTATGAAAGAGCCGAATACGGGCCAGCTGAAATGTTCTGCCAGTTCAAGTGAACGGGTGTAGCCGGGGATTGCCTGGTAGATTGCAAACATATCAAAAATATTTACGTGATTTAGTACATAAACATATGTTCCGTCACTCTCAATTAAATCTCTGTTTTCAACTGAAATTCGGATTCCGTTTAACAGAGGGACAGCTTTGGCCATTAGCTTAAGAGCTTTGTCAACACGTCTGGTGTCCGAAATTTTTGAAACGATTATTACAAACAGTGTCCAGATTATTAAATGGGGAACTCCGATTATCCATAAAAAAATAGAACGTATTGAGTCTCTAAATAAAAACGGTGTCTGAATCGAAGCATCTCCTTCAAAATTTTCATCTTCCGGTTCAATATGTGGTGAAATTGTCATAAAAAATTGATGCAGTTATTGAGATGTAAAGTCAAATTTTAAGGTTAAAACATCTTATTCAAAAATGTAAAAGTTCAAAATTGTATCTATTGTCCGGGTTTTGATACCGATATGTATCAAGGGTAAGGTTCAGGCTGGGCTTAAACTGTTTGGATTCGGGTATTTATGTATGATTGTCATATGGTATAATTTTTGCTTTTATATTTTATACGTCGGCTTTTTTCTCCGCCGTAAATTTTTTAGGTAACCCTTGCTCGAATTTTTCTCTTTTAATGCGCAGAGCCAAAAAGTGCATTTTTTGAGATTGATTAACTTCTTAAGGCATTAAAAATGCCGGTTTTTTCTGTCCGGAGAAGCGAAGCAATTTGTCTCCTTCCTTTTGGCTTGATGCTGATAGGAAGGAGATTGGGTTTTATTTTCACGGTATTATTTGAATCCTATTATAATTTGCTATTTTTATTTATTTTTTTTAGACTTTTTAAGAGGCTAACGACACTAAATGAATGAGGATTTTTATATTAAGGAGAAAATTCATGAAGATTTCCTATTTTATTCTTGTTTTACTTACAGAAATTTTGATTATTTCAGGCTGTGAGTCAACACTTGCGGGCAAAGACAGCACTGGAACTGATTCAAAATCTACTGATTCAGGGGATACCCTGGATACTAACTCTGAAGTATCTACTGACACAAATGTTGTTGACACGGTAAATATGCCCGAAGGGTGTGGTGATGGTAAACTTACAGAGGATGAAGCCTGTGATGATGGTAATAATAAAAATGGAGACGGATGTCAGGGGGACTGTCTTGAGGTTGAAGAGGGATGGAGCTGTACACCTCCCGGGAAGCCATGTCATCAGGTGGCAATTTGCGGTGACGGATTTGTTGTAACTCCGGAGCTTTGTGATGACGGTAATTTTGTTGATGGAGACGGCTGCAGTACCCACTGTCAGGTTGAAGTTGGCTACAAATGCGATGGGGTTCCCTCGGAATGCGTAGAGACCGTTTGCGGCGATAGTAAAATGGAAGGAGCCGAGAGTTGTGATGATGGCAACAGTACTCCCTTTGACGGATGCAGTGCCACGTGTCAAAAAGAGCCTGATTGCTCTGAAGGTGCCTGTATTTCTGAGTGTGGTGACGGTCTTGTTTTAAATGAAGAGTGCGATGACGGTAACAAGATAAATGGAGACGGATGTTCTACTTCCTGCGAGATTGAAGATGGTTTTACCTGTGTTCAAAAAGGGTGTGAAGCTGAAGAAACCTGTACTTTAAAAGTATCTGTAATTTACAGGGATTTCACAGGTCAATATCCAACAAATGATTTTGGTCTGCCCAAATATCCTGATACATCATGTGATGCTCCAACTGGAGCAACAGGTATGGTATCATCAACTCTCAGTTCAGAGTGGAAGCCGGTTCAGGCCAGTCCTCCAGCGTTTGCCTGTGCATCCCATATTGGTGACTGGTACAGTGATGCTGCGGCTAAAAACAGTCTGGTTGGTGAGATTACCCTTTATCCGGACGGTAACGGCAACTATGTAAACATGTATGGACCAAATGGAGAGCCATGGCTTGCTCCTCCCATGATTACAAAGTGTGCAGACGGACCCGCTATTGCTGACGGATCATATTTGCCCAATTTATGTGTTGATGACTGTTCTGTTTTTACTGAGAATCAGACACTTAGTGAGTGTAATAAAGTAAAGACTGCTCTTGCTGCACATCCCGGATACACATGCAATGATACCTGTAACGGCATAAGTACCTATAATAACAGAACCTGCCTTGTGGGGCCAGCTCCAACATGTGATCAGTGCTCTGACTATGGCAAAGTCGGATTTACCTGTCTCGACCCCTGTGGGTCAAATGGCAATGGTTATACAGAATTCGATCTCTGTCAGTCTTCTGGAAATGCTTATGACGGCAACCCTCTGTTTTTTCCTGTAGATATTTTTGGTACTGATATGGCTGAAGGTAAAGTTCCCGAACAGTATGGCTATGATGGATGGCCATGGGAAAAAGATGTGCCCGGTTTAAGTGCCACACTTCACAGTTTTTATTTTACATCCGAGATAACCTATTGGTTTGCCTTTGATGAAAACAACTCGGCCACATTAAAATTTACCGGTGACGATGATGTCTGGGTTTTTGTAAACGGTCAGCTGGCTGTTGATTTAGGCGGTGCCCACGTGCCCCTTGACGGTGCCATTACAATCAATAAGCTAAATAATTATGGAATGGAGACAGGAAAAGTTTACAGAATTAATATTTTTCATGCAGAGCGCAAGATGGAAGGTTCATCATTCAAGCTGACTCTTGGAGGATTTAATACTGCCAGAAGTGAATGTACTGCCACATGCGGTGACGGAATTGTCTCTCTTGGAGAGCAGTGTGATGATGGTGTTAATGACGGCGGTTACGGGGAGTGTGCAGAAGGGTGTGTTTTAGGAGAGTATTGCGGTGACGGTGTTATTCAGACAGAAAATAATGAAACCTGCGATGACGGAAATTATATTTCCGGAGATGATTGCCCATCTTCCTGCAGACAAATTGGAATTGACTGATTTTTTAATTCTTTAATTATTGTCTTGTAGTACAGAGCTTCATCTGCAAGTTCTCTTTTTAAAGCTCCATTTAATAAAATTGCTGATTTGCTTAAAGCCGTATCAATAAGAGCGCTCTTTTTTTCATCTGTAAGTTTTATTGCGTGCAGAATATTTAAAAGTGATTTTACACGATATTTGTCCATGGCCATGTATTTCCTGCTTAACTGATCATCGTGTCCGCCATATTTTTTTATAAGGGGGGTATCAATAAAACCAACAGGTTCATTTGAAGATATTTTAAGCCAGAGGTCATAATCTTCACAAACCTGCATGGTTTCATCAAACAGGCCGTAATCTGAAAAGATTGATTTATGCATCATTATTGATGATGGTGACATAAGGCAGAGCTTCAGTGAAGGAATAAAAATATCACCACCGGATTTCTGATGCTTTTTCATCTGATTAACCCTGACACCGTTTCTTATCCAGATCTCCTCTGTGTGAACCACTCTTAAATTTGGATTGTTGTTTAAAAAATCAATCTGCTGTTCAAGTTTTTTTGGGAGCCACTCATCATCACTGTCAAGAAGGGCAATGTATTTTCCCCTGGCCTCCTTTATTCCTCTGTTTCTGGAATAACTGACCCCCATGTTTTTATCGTTATGAAGATATTTGATTCTGACATCATTAAATTTATTGGATATTTTATCAGATGAGCAGTCATTAATAATAATCAGTTCGAAATCATCATATGATTGGTCAAGGACACTTTTAACAGCTCTTTCAAGCTCTATTTTTCTGTTGTAAACGGGAATTATTACACTTATCAAAGTCAGGCTCCTTAAACTCTTCTATTATCACGGCATTGTTAAAAATTAAACAGTTTGATTTGAATTTAAAATATGTCACTATGGGTGAGCTTTAAAGTCCATTTATTGGCAAGGATAGTTTATGCCCCAAAAGAAAATAGATGTGAATAAAAAATTCTTAAGTACTTTTTTAACTGTCTCCCAGGCGGCAAACCATCTTAATGTGGCTGATTCAACCATAAAAAACTGGATTAAAACAAAAGAGTTAAATGTAAACAGAGACGGACGGATTGACAGTAAAGAGTTTGAGAAGTTTTGTAAGAGGGTAGCGGGATCAAAAAAGTTAACAGGAAGGGCCAATAAATCACTAAAGGATTTTCATGATCATGAAGGGGTTAAAAGGGAGATTGAATCTTTTTTAGATTCTAAAGCTGTGGATATAAATGAGGCAGGTTATATCTATGAAAATATGCTTTCAAATTCATACAGAAACCGTGAAGGTATCTATTATACACCTGAAGATATTGTAAAAAGATTTTTTAAGAATCTCCCTGATGATTGCAGCAATATGACATTTTGTGATCCATGCTGCGGATCGGGAAACTTCATTATGGCTGCACTGTTACATGGTTTTAAACCTGAAAATATTTTCGGGTTTGATATTGATCCCCTTGCTGTAAAGATTACGAAACAGAGGCTTTATACTAAGCTGGAAACTGACTTTAATAATGTTGCTGTGCTGGATTTTCTTGAAGAAAACAATATTAAAAACAAAAGTGTCTATGATGTTATTTTTACAAACCCCCCCTGGGGTAAAAAGCTTGATAATAGTCAGAAAATTGAGATGGCTAAATATGGGGATAACAAACTCTCAAAGGATTCTACAGCACTGTTTTTCTTGAAGAGTCTTCAGCTTTTAAAACCCGGAGGGGTTATTGGGTTTCTTGTTCAGGATGCATTTTTTAATGTTAATTCATTTTATGAAATAAGACAAAAGGCTCTTTCTTTAAAAATATTGGAGCTTATTGATTTTGGCAAACCATTTAAAGGACTGCTAACAAGGGCCAGAGGGCTAATTATAAAAAACTCCAGTGTTAAATCCGATTATTTGATTAACTGTGAAATTGATAAAAAAAATTATTTAAGAACCCGCTCTTCATTTGAAAAGAATCCCAAATCAATTTTAAATATTTCAAAAACTGAACAAGAGGCCCTTCTGATTGAACATTTATTTTCAATTAAACATATTACTCTAAAAGGGAGAGTGCGATTTGGTATGGGGATTGTCACAGGAAATAACCGTGAAAAATGTAGGAAGCGTTTTAAAAAGGGATTGTTACCTGTTTTTAGAGGCAAGGATATTTTTAAAACATCACTTAATAGATCAACCTGCTTTATTGAGGATAATTTTTCAGTGCTTCAACAGGTTGCCCCCCTTGAGTTATACATGGCAAAGGAAAAACTCATTTACAGGTTTATTTCAAGTGATCTTGTTTTTTATTATGATGATGAACAGAAAATTTTTCTAAACAGTGCCAATATGATTGTTCCTGATGAAGATTTTCCCATTTCTGTAAAAGCCCTCTGTCAATTGTTAAACAGCGAAATAATCAATTGGCTGTTTAAATCTCTTTTTGAAACCCATAAAGTTTTAAGAACAGATCTTGAGTCTCTGCCTGTTCATGTTGAATATTTTGAAATACACAGTGAGTTTTCTGACGACACCTATCTTGAATATTTAAAAATTAAAAAAACTGGAGAGGGTTTATTTGAAATTGACAAGGGGTAAATATTATATGGTCCGGTTAATCCAGACTGTTACCCATGCCAGCGCCGCGTTCCAGTTTATTGCAACTTCATTTGTTGAAAAAGATTCAATACTGTCAACATAGCATTTTGCCGCAGGACAGCCCGCTCTGTATGATTTTGCAAATGAGTCCGCAAGTGTGCTGTTTGGCCCCCCGGATATTGTTCCTTCAGGAATAAATGGAAGTTTCTGATTGTAGGATGGAGCGTAAAAACGGTGGTGTGGATATTTAAGGGCGTTTGATCCATAACCGGATACATAGGAGAAATCCACGGGATTTCGGCCAAGAATATAATCCATGGATGTTAAAACAGCTTCTAGGTATTCTTCTTTTTGAAGGAAATCATATGCCAGTGCAAGAATTATTGCATTGTTCAGGACAAATGAGTTTGAGCCCCACTGGTATCTTCCCTGTTTTAAAGGGTAGCGATATCCCTGTTTGTTTACCAGCTCTAAAAGAGTGTCTGCAAATTTAATAATTTGTTCCCTTTGCAGCTGAGCGTCTTCATCCGATAGAGTCTCCTGATGAAGGGAGAGTGTAAGATTTCCAAGGGAGGATGTATCTGCCCAGTTGAACGCAGAAGTTGAGCCACCCGCATTTGTATTGAAACCGTTCCAGAATTTTGAACTTTTAAGATCCTTTAAATATTTTTCATTTTTAGTTGTTACAAAAAGTTCAGCTGCCGCCCAGAAAAATTCATCTTCAGCAATGGTGTCTCCATATGGAATATGACCAAGGCCTCCGGAGGGCGCAACTTCGGGATTCTGTTTTGCCGCACCATAGGCTTTAACTGCAGCAGCCTCACATTTTTCAGAAAGGGCTTCATCATAATTTTTGTAGACCCGTGCGCATAGAGCAGCAGAGGCTGCAAGGTTAAGGGTCGCAGTTGTTGATGGATTGCGAATATATCTTGGAGGGTCACTGTTTACTGATGGAGGTGCTTTGCCCAGTGCTGTAAATTGAGAGTTTCTGATTCTGTGATAGGCCATTCCCTCCATGGGACCATCTTTAACCTGCATTTTTAAAATCCACTCCATCTCCCATTTAGCCTCGTTTAAAATATCAGGTGTTCCATTTTTACTTTCTGGAATATTAAGAGATGGCCAGGTTGTCTCTTTTTTATCTCTAATACTAATCCACTCATAGGCGTTCATTAGCATCCAGACACTGAAACCACCGTTTACAACATACTTTCCATAATCTCCCGCATCATACCATCCCCCGGCCACATTGATGTTTTTCGCTGTACAGCCGTCATTTTTTTCGCAGCTTGCACGGGCATCACTTAAATGGCCTGCGGGTCTCTTTCTGCTTTTGTTTTCAACGTAGGGCATTTCTAAAGGAATACCGCTCCTGTTAAGATAAAAATATCTAAGGGAATCCAGTTCAAGTTCTCCATAAAGATTAGCTGCAATCTTAAATGTTCGGCTATTATTGCTTTGAATTTTTATTTTAAAATTTTCACCCTCTTTATTAACAGATGAAAAATCTATAATGTGGACAAAATCTCCTGAATCCCTGTCACTTCCAAAAATTGTGGTAGTTCCGTTTGCAATGGTTTTATCCCCTGATATTAGTGACCACTCAACTGGCTTTTGAATAGTTGACGAATAGACTGCGATTTTTTTATGATTAGTGAAATATCCAGTCTGATTAACTTTTATCTGATACTCGGCAATATTATCCAGCTCCCGTACAGGTGTAAGCTTGACTCCTCTTGGGGGCATAATACAGCCATAAAGCATTGTTGAAAAAATAATGTAGATGGCTAAAAATAAATTAGCAGTTTTCTTTAAATTTATGATTTTCATATTTGTTCCGTCTTAATTTTATTGGTTGCCTTAATTGGTTAATGAATGTTTGAAATAATTATAAAGATAGTGATAAAGAGGCTTAATAACGGCTCATTAATTTTGAATAATAGCGGTTAAATAATGACTGTTTAAATATCTTTATCAATAAGGCTTTCTGCAAAAGTAATAACATTTTTTACCTGATCAGGACGCATGTTAAGCCTGTAAAAAAGAGGTTCCTCCATTGGGTTGAGCTCTTTTTTTATTACCCCTGCTCCAATGTGCCGGAGGAGACGGTCGGTAAGGGCAATCACCGTGGCCATCTGAGCAGGATCCTGTGACTGTTCAGATCTGTGGTGGTATAATAATGCATCACTGATTAGGGGGGGCAGTCCCCATCCATCACATATTTTAGCCGCTATTTGAGGGTGGAGTTTTTTATAACGATAGAAAGTGTTTCTTCATCGGTAGAGGCACTTTTATCATTTTTAGAAATCTGCCCGATTATTCCAAGAATTATCGCTTCTCCCATATCATGCAAAAGACCGCAGAGGTATGCCATCTCGGATTCAAATTTGAGTTCTAAACAAATGTGTTTAGAAATATGCCCTGAGAGTCTGGCGGCATCATAGAGCTCCCTCATTCTTTCCATGTAGCCGGGAACTTTAAAGATGGTTGTTTGGGCAACAACTTCAAATGCAATATCTCTGACAGTTGCAAGACCAAGCCTTGAGATTGCCATTGAGAGAGATCTTACAGGGGCTCCTCTGCTGTAAAGAGCTGAATTTGCTATTGCCACAATTCGTCCTGCAACGGCAGGATCACCTTTTGCAACATCTTCAACTTTTGACATGCTGACATTGGGCTGATTTGCAAGATTTGTTAGAGAGATTGCAACCTCAGGAAGCAGAGGTGGCTTAAATGTGTCTGAAGAGATGATTTTATTAATATTTTCAGAGAGTTCAAGCTCTTTTTTATGCGCCTGTGAATTTTCAAACAGCTCTTCAATAATTGAAGCTTCACCTTTACCGTAATTTGAAGTTGCTTTTACTTTTGACATTTTTTTAAAATCTTTCTTTTATACTGCTAAAATAATTAACGGTTAAATAGATGATTTTTTTAGTTAAAAAATAAAATTTTATAGAAAAAATTAAAAGGTACTTTTGAAAATCGGGTCAGGGGCCAGAGTATCCATATCTTTGCAGATCTTGTAGGCTCTATTGGCAATGGTATTGTAGTCGAGCATTTTTAGAGGTTTGATAAATATCTCTTCAATTCCCGCATTTTTAAACCCTGCGTAAACTACAGGTTCACTGTCTCCTGTGATACCCATAATACGGCTTCGGTTTAAAAGTGGAGAATTACGTTTTTCAAGTTCTTTTACAAGCACAGGACCATTTTGACCCGGAAGGTGAAAATCAAGAAGAATGAGATCTGCAAAATCCTCAGGACTTGCAATGTTTGGATTTTTATCAACAGCGTAGAGAAAATCTTCAACTGATCTAAAGCCGTTGACAACACAATTGTAATTTGCCTTTAAAATACGTGCAACTGCTCTTGATAATGTGGGGTCGTCATCAATTACAGCAATGGTAGGTGGTCTTAAAACCTCTACTTCATCAAGTGTATTATTTTTAATTATATCCGTTTTTCTGGATTGCTCATATTTCATAGTTTAAATTAAACCATGTTTTGGCTTCTTCGTCAATTCACATGATGCCCATGTAAGTAACACTAAAGATGTCCAGGGTATAAGCATTTAATTATGTCCGCTGTATCGCAGTCTGTATTATTGGCTTTATGGAAAAGCCAAATAAAAGAGAAGTACAGAATGGCAATATATCGGACGGTTGAACCTTAATTGTATGTACTTTTGAAAAATAATATTTTTATGGAACCGGAATTAAAAAAGTTTCTGACTCAAAACAAACTCTTATCGTTTTGCAAAAAGTAACATCGGACGTACTGCCAAAGAAATTTTCTTTGTACGCGGTGATGGATTCGTTTTTTTTTGTTGACAGACTTTTTTATAGAAGGGAGAGGACTGTTAGGGCTGTTAACTCAAATATAGTGGGTGTTAGTTTTTGCTCTTTGTGCAGCATCAATGCACTGGCTTAAAACCTGTGAGTAAAATACAGACGAATATATTTGCGTGATGGGCATTAATTAGAAGATTGAAGAGTCAACGTTTCAGAAACCAAAGATTCACAATACCCGCATTCCTCGTCTCCCCAGTAATTGTTGTTTCTTGTGTATTCAGGCTCATATTCACCCGATCCGATGACTTTTCCTTCCCGTTTCACCACTATGGTTACATTTTCTGGGCCTCTGACAGATAATGAGTCGTCATAATACTCGGTATTACAAACGATTCCCCCTGTGGCTGCGCTTTGCGAATCGTTTGGGTCTATAGCAATCAATCGCATGTTACAGCTCAACCCTAGCTCATCAGGGACATCTCCTGTTATAGTACACCTTGCCCATCTGATTTCTTGCTCAACAGGACAAATAACCGTCAAAGAGTGTTGGTCAATTTTGAAATCTAACGAATATTCTCCAATATCCCAATTTGGTGCCCCTGGCAGAGGCATCGTTAACTCGAACCCTCCATTGCACTCTACGGAATGGCATTTCGTACACCCTGCTACCACACTGAATAGAAATAAACTAAAGCACCAAAAAAGTTTGCGAATTGTCATAAGTGATTTCCCTCCGTTAAGAAATCCCTGTATACGCCACAAATGTGAAGTCTACTGGGTAAAAGTTTTTCCATCTATTCACGGGAGTTTCCCCACCAACTGAAAGCAAATGTAATCGGGATCACGATAGTATCCTGGTGTATAAAAATATACTTGGCGAAAAATGATCCTCTTATTAACGGAGTATATTCTCCATAAGCAGGCGGTACCGAAATATTAAGGACACCGTGCGGCGCAACAATTGTAGCGTTGATAGTTCTTTCAATGGGAATCGTTCCCGTTTCAAACGTCACAATCAGGAGATGACTCGCTGATACTGTTTCTGTAATGAGTGCCCCGTTAGACCTATATGGTTCAGGTGGCTCAATTTTTCCTCTAAAAGAAAAATCATCTTTGATGAAAATTCTAGTGGGCGCTCCCCATTCAATACCTTTAACAATTAGTTTTGAGCCTGGTTCCATTATGAGACTTCTCATTACGAAATTTCCGGTTGATGTTAACTCTAATATTCCACCACTTTTTATAATGATATTTCCATATGCCTTATTTTTATATAGTACATTGTGTTCACCCTTTTCGATAGTTGATGTATAAATGGGGGGGATATGAATCCAGTCTGGAGGGAGAGACGTTGGAATCTCAGGCAATTCAACGCTCGCATAAGATATTTTTGCTCCACTCACTTTAAATAAACTTGCATTGGAAGTCTTTATTTCCCCACTTGTAATTGCACTTCCTATTAACGAGGAGTGCTCTCTAATATTTATTCCAAGACTCCCGGCAAGCAAAGAACCGGCATTGGACATATCACCCATTTCGATGCTTTTACCACCAATGAGTTGTCCGTTACGTAGAGATGCTCTATCGTTGAAGGAAACTCCTTCATAACCATATATCGTGAATTTGCTTAAAATGTTTTGCCGTGTCACTTCATTTGACGGATTAATAAGAATATGAGTGTCACACGCTAATCCAACACCATCGTTATCTAGATCAAATTGCTCAGGATTAAATACAAATCGACAATTATCTTCCACATCGATCATACCATCGCCATCAGAATCTGCTTCACACGCGGAGCTATTGGGATAGTCATCAATCAAAGCACCAAGCATTCGGGTTTTTCTATTGTTTAATTTTACGGCCAATCCATATTTAGGTGTGCAATTAGTGTTCACCCCAATAACTTTTCTACTGGACCCATTATAATGATAAATACCTGACCCTGACGTTCCTGGAAGTGCATCCATATCATATCTAAATGCGCTACCTCCGGCAACTGTAACTGTTCCAGAATCGCGATATAAGGAACCTCCACACAGACTATCTGCAAGCGGTGAGTTACTACATGTATTCGGATTTGGTTTTGTATCGCCAGGATCAGGCACGCCAACCATATTTACCGTTTCACCCTTTAACCCATTTCTTTTACCCCATCCAAGCCAGCCCAGATTGCAGTTTTCAAGCGTAGGCTCTATAACCAAAGCGCCCCAATCATAATAAAACCAACCGTGGTCTGCCCAATTGGGATCAATTCCCTTTGCAACAACTCTTTTTACACCATTGGGAGCGTCGGTTGATATTGTTCCTAGTTTAAACCCAACTCCGTCTACTCCTGGCACCCATAAATCAGCATCTGTTTCATCTTGTGTCTCCGATTGAATACAGTGACCAGCTGTTATAACTACACGCGCAGACACTTTTGTACCTGAACAGAAACAATCATTTGAGGAAAAAGAACTAATCACACCGCCCGCAATACATCCATGCATTTTTAACGTTCCTTGTGTTGTATTATGTCCGTTATAACTGCTAAGTAGATCATAATCAGATGACATATCTCTCTCGTTACATCTACTGCACGAAGCCGGTATAATTTCATCAGAACTTAGCTCTTCACCGGACTTGGATTCATCTCCATCCTCTGTTAGTTCATCCCAATTCTCACCTTCTGGCTGTTTCTTCACCCATATTTGACCATTGGGGAATATAAAAGTCATTGCATTATTACGTTCATCAAAATCTTTTCCATTCACAATCGCTTTGGCACGATGTTCATTTTTAAGGTTTTCATTTACTCGCTGTTCAAAATCCAAACGTTCGTAATCTGACAACGACATCATATACAAATTTATCAGCTGTCTTTTTTTTTAAGTGCAATCGCCTCTTCATCAGAAAGCTTTTTAATATAACCTTCGAATATGAAATCCTCAACAGACGAAATTTCCATTAATTCTAAAGGAATTGGTGGCACAGCATCGTCCACAGCCTTTTCAACTGGCAAACCCGCTGAAAATTCGATCAATTTATTATCATCAATATCCTGCGGTGGAAGTGAATAAACTCCTGTCAAAACAATAGAACTATCAGATGAGGTGTCTGTGCCTGATGTGTCGTTATTTGAGCTAGTATTCTCAGTATCTATCACGCCACCATCCGATATAGCTATATCCTCAATGTAAACAGAAGTTTCACTATCAGTAGTGGAAGTATTACTATCAGTAGTTAAACTATCACTGTCAAAAGTGGAACTATCGCTGTCAGAAGTTAAAGTATCATTATCAGAAATAGATGTAGTTCCTAATACCAAGTTATCTATGAGATATTCACCGTCCGGTGCATTAACAACTACAGTTACTGTAAGATCCTTATATGTCCCTTCCAATTTCGCTTGTAAATCAGAAGGAAGGCTGAAAGTGTAAGTTCTAAATTCTCCGCCTGGTGCACCAATCATGGATTTCGAACCCAATTCACGGTACCACTCACTTAAAGAAGGTATCTTTATGATTATTCTTGTTTCTCCCCAATTGACTACGTCATGTGGGGAATAAATATCAACGCTTACTTTTTCACTTACATCTGCAAGAGATGATAAGGCAACACTAGTAACCTCAGTCCAATTAACAACATCTAATGCCACTGACCTTTGTCCCTCCGAATGAATGTCACTATTTCGATCTGTATTTGACCAAAGATTATGATTTTCAAAACCTAATATGTCATTAGCTTCGGTATACAATTCATGTTTTGAAATATCCCCGTAAACAGACGATTTTTCCTGAGAGCACCCAAACTCAAAAATTGATATTAACAATATCAAACAAGATAAAAACGCTCTTGTCTCTACTCTTTTATGATTCATAACTAAATTTCTTTCAATATGCACATAGGACAAACAAATCACCTCTGTTTAAGTTTCTGTATTGGACATTTATTGTTCTAAATGCATCCTTTATTTTGATAACGATGTGAAAATATCATTTTATAAGAAAACTTGCAAATTTGGGTCTTCAGAATAATCTGTGGGTAAATTGTCCATTATTTGTGTAAAAAGTAGAAGCGAGGTTGTGAGGAGTGAGCGCAAG
>JAFGVO010000001.1 GCA_016937935.1 Deltaproteobacteria bacterium
AACCCTGTCAAGAAAAAAATATTAAATGATGTCGTTTTTTTCAATTTTTTCACAAGTAAAATGACTATTTGGGCTGAATAGTTACAATATTTTTCATTTATTAACTCCATATTCAAATGTAAAAAACACAAAAATCATAACCTCCTTTCAAATATTCAGCAACAACACAAATAAGCACCTATTTTTCACCACCAGCAAATATCCACAGAAAAAGACCTATTATCATCATAATAACAGCCAAAATAATTTTAACGGACTCATATGTTAACTTCTTAGGCTTTCCACTCTCCATAAGACATAATTCACACTGTTCATCGGGCTGCAACGTGACTCCATGTATCTTGCACTTGGGCGGAGAAGAAGGGTTATCAGAGTCATTTTGCATACATCAAAATCCTTTAAACGGGTTATTCCAGACCTTCTGTTGCCATTTTTATCAGTTCGGCGTCGGTGAAATCTTTTTTTACTGGTGGTGGTTCAGCTTCTTTTTCCCAGGGCCATATTGGAGGGAGCTGGGTGCAGCCGTTTTGAGTTTTGTTTTGGGGGCAGTAGATTCTAACGTGAAAGTGATCCATGTGAGGATCTGCTCCTTTAGGCTGATGAAGAATGTATGAAGCTCTGTAGACAGTATCAATATCTTTCTTATTTATAAGTGCCCATTTTAACATGGCTGATTTTACACCGCTGCTTACAAATATCCATTGAACTCTCCATCTCGTGTCGTTAATCAGAGTTTCCACAAGAGCCCAGTTTTTTTCGTAATCAAACATCATCACTTTGCCGTTTTTATTAAGTGATACTCCAAAGCGGTCAAATTTGTCATTCAGGTTTCCGTTAATAACTTTTTTACCCGTGTCGATAATAAAAAATGCAATGTCCCCATCGAGGCCTGTCCTGTGAGATTTATGACCGCTAATTTTTCCTCCCAAAGGTGCGCTCATGTCCCCCACTGTCAGTTTTACTCCAAACTGCTTATCCATTTCTAACGAAGCGGATTTTAACATCTCCACCAGCTGTGGTGTTCCCGCGTGTCTGTTTACCTTTCGATCAAATCTTATTTCCGGTGATTCATTTAATATAATACTGTCAGATAAAATACCATTGGAGACAGTTCCAAGGGCTCCAGACCAGTTTTGAAATATTATTGCAAAGGGAAGGCAGCCGTTAAAAAGCAATGAAATAAAGAGAAATAAAACTCCCGCCCTTCTCACTTTGATTTTTCTCCTAAAAGTTGACCGCAGGCGGCGTTAATATCATTTCCTCTTTTTTTGCGCATAAAAACAGAAAGACCTTTGTCTGTAAGAATTCTTGTAAATGCCAAAACCCTCTCTTCATCAGGAGTCTGCAAATCAGAGAGGTCGTGTTCATTAAGAGGCAGCAGATTAATCTTAACCCTAAGTGTTGACAACAGCCTCACAAGTGCCCTTGCATCCTGGTCACTGTCATTGACACCTTTGACCATTACATACTCAATTGTAAATCTTCGTCGTTGAGGAAGGGGATAATTTTTCAGAGCTTTTACAATTTCTTCAAGGGTGGTTTTCATTCCCGGAACAAGTTTTTTACGTACATCTTCTGTTGCAGCATGGAGAGATATTGCAAGGGCTGCCTTTCCATCTGTATCAATGCCAAGCTTCTCAATGCCCTTTGTAATTCCTGCTGTAGAAATTGTAACTTTTCTCGAACTTAAGCCAATTCCTTTAGGATTACAGATCAATTGATAGGCATTTAGAACATTGTCATAATTATGAAAGGGTTCACCTATTCCCATAAAGACAACATTGGTTAAATGCTCATCGGGAAAGTAAAACTCTCTGGCAGCAAAAATCTGGCCAAGAATCTCTCCGGCTGTAAGATTTCTCTTAAACCCAAATTTTCCCGATCTGCAAAATTCACATCCCACAGAACAGCCAACCTGAGAGGATATGCACTGGGTAAGTTTTCCATTTTCGGGAATCAGAACTGTCTCAACCTTCAACCCATCCTTTAAAAGGATCTCCATCTTTCTTGTTTTATCAGACGAGGTAAACACTTCACCGGCAGTTACAGGACACAAATCCCTGTCAGTTCCGCCAAGAAGATTTATAAAATCTTTAGGGAGATTATTCATCTCTGACAATTTTGTCACATACCGCCTGTGAATCCAGTCAAAAAGCTGCTCTCCACGATATTGGGGAATGGCGTTTTCTTTTAAAAGTTTTTTTAATTTATCAGGCTCTAAACTTATTATTTCGATATCTTCCATGCTCATTTAACGGAATCTGCATCTAAATTTAAGCAAGTGCAAGCTTAGAATAAAAAAGAGTCATTTAAAATACCATACTAACTAAGATTATTGACATTTAAGTCAAATTAGGACAATCTTGTAAATCAACTGCCGTAAACAGATTTAACAACGGAAAAAACCATGAGTAAACTAAAAGAAAACCGACAAAAACCTCTAATTCTATTAGCTGATGACGACCCAGAACTCCTTGGAATACTTGTTAAACGTCTCGGTGTTCTAAATTGCGACATCACAACCGAAAATAACGGAGCAGATGCCCTCAAAGCCGCTAAAGATAAAAAGCCTGATGCAATAATTCTTGATGTTATGATGCCTCAGATGAATGGCTGGGAGGCATGTAAAGCCATTCGAGCCACTCCTGATATTAAAGATACTCCAATAATGATGCTTACCGGTATCGGAGAGAGCCTCAACGAAATGACATCCCCTCTTTACGGAGCAAATGATCACATCGACAAACCCTTTGATTTTTCTGAACTTCTTTTTAAAATAAGACGCCTCCTTGCAGATACAGCCAGATAGTTCCTTCATATAAATCTTAATAATAATCACTTAAATAACACAATTTTTTAAATAATATCTAACTGAAACCAAGGAATAGATTATTCGAAGAATGCGTCCATTTCATCATCTGATGATGAGCCTGGAACATATGTGAGGCCAAGAGAAAAACGCATTTTGGGAACACTCATAAGGGGTTCATCCTTATTACTCATTCCTGCACTTCCACTTAGCCAGATTGTTACACTTTTAGAACTTCCCGCACGGGTTCCAAGAGCACCTCGAAGCTCTGCCCCCATTCTTCTAAAATCATCCATTTCAGCAAGAAGATTACTCTCCATAGATATTAGAATTTTTTCATCTAAAAAATGAAGTGTGAGACCGGCAGCCGCACTCAACTGATTTCCCACAGTTGAATCTGCAAGCTGAGCTTTTTCACCGGAACGCAATCTTGCTCCAACATTAATGCCCGCAGAAAAAGGAGTGTGATGCATATCGAGAACAAGTGCCGGAGCAAAAACCATATTTTTATCTCCTGCAAAGTTATCCTCATCACCTGTAGGGAGACTAAAGGCAATATCAAGAGCAAGGCCGAGACCTCTTTTATCAACATCAACTGCACCATTACCAATAAACCTCGTTTTAAAATGAAGCCTCATGTCACCAATAGCGGAACTGTTTAATTTATGGGCAGCTGATTCTGATTTATCAATAAATATAGGAGAAGCCCCCTCTCCTTTTTGATAAAGGGTTACGGGAATTGTAAAACCAAGCTGAAAAATATTCATAAATCCAACAGCCCAGTCAAAATTGATTCCTGTTAAATGATTAACAGTCCAATAATCTTTATTGTTAACCCTCAGTCCGATAATCTTGTTCATATAATAGACATCAGTACCAAAGGAAACATTAAGTGGCGGCAGAACATCACTTGACTCAACAGATACAAAATTTGAAGGACCTGGTGTACGCCATAAAATCTGACTGTTTATACCTGTTCCATCATTGTTTGCAGCAGCATATGCAAACTGTGAAAAAGAGACAATCAAGATTGTAATTAAAAATATTCTGTTTTTATTTAACATGTTTTCTCCAGGGGTCTATCTGTCACGCAATTTTGCAAGCAAACGCAAAATTTCAATATAAAGCCACACAAGGGTGACAATTAATCCAAATGCACCATACCACTCCATATAAGCAGGAGCCCCTGCTTTTGCTCCATTTTCAATAAAATCAAAATCAAGAACCAGATTAAGTGCTGCAATTACAACAACAAACAGACTGAACCCGATTCCCACAAGACCTGACTCATGTATTAATGGTATCTGTGTCCCAAAAAAACCCATAACCATTGACACAAGATATAAAACAGCAATTCCGCCTGTTGCGGCAACTATTCCGAGCTTAAAATTTTCTGTAACTTTTATCATTCTTGTTTTGTATGCCAGCAAAAGAGAAAATGCCGTACCAAAAGTCAGCATAACAGCCTGGATCACAATTCCTGGATAGCGCATCTCAAAAAGCGCAGAGATACCACCAACAAATAGACCTTCCAACACAGCATAAATCGGTCCGGTTACAGGAACGGCAGTCTTTTTAAAAATTGTAATCATGGCAACAATAAGTCCGCCAAAAGCACCAACACCTAACAATGTCTGGACCTTGGCCAAATCACCATCCCCTGCAAGTTTCCATGTATAAGAGGCCGAAGCCACAAGTAACGCCAGCAATATACCTGTTTTGTTAACTGTTCCCTGAATGGTCATTGTTCTGCCGGATGCACTTCTGTCAATATTTGAAAACGTCTTTTGGCTAAGTGCCGGATTGGCTGTACGCATCATAATAATAACTCCTTTAAATTTATTACCTAATTTATAAACTCTCTTGTTTTTAAAAATTCAACTATCTTATTTATACACTCATCAATACTCTGTCTACCCGTATCAACAATAACTTCCGGGTTGACAGGAGCTTCATATGGAGCATTTATTCCTGTAAAACTTTCAATTTCTCCTGCTCTTACTTTTTTATAGAGACCTTTGGGGTCTCTTTTTTCACAAACAGAGACATCAGCATAACAGTAAACCTCAATAAATGACTCCGGCTGAAGCTCTCTGGCAGTTGCCCTGTCCTCAATATAGGGACTGATAAATGCTGTAAGATTTATTATTGCATTAGATGAAAAGAGTCTGGCAACTTCACCAATTCGTCTTACATTCTCTTTTCTATCTTCGGGCGAAAACCCCAGATTCTTATTTAATCCGTATCTAATGTTATCACCGTCTAAAACGGCTGTACTAATCCCAAGATTGTGAAGCTTTACAGAAAGAGCATTGGCAAGAGTTGATTTTCCCGAACCTGAAAGTCCAGTAAACCATATGGTTGCACCTTTATGACCATGAAGTTTAATTTTATCTTCTAACGTTACCAACTGATTGTGCCAGGTTATATTTTCTGATTTAGGATTATCCATTTATCTCCTTTAAAATTATATAATATAAAAAGTTCATATATTAAAAATACGATCTCTTTAATATATTCAACAGCAGTAAATATCTATATTAATTTTTCGCCAAGAAGTTTTTCGTAGATTCTGACATATTCAAGTGTTGTCTTTTCCAGATTAAAATTAGTAACACCTTCACGCATTACACGACGTAGTATTCTGTTTTTAACATTATCTTTGGCTCTATAAAAATTCATCGCCTCTGCACAAGCCCACCATAAGGCGTCAGAAACATAATCATTAAACACAAATCCGTTACCAGTATCTTTTTCAATATTTAAATGATGAACTGTATCTTTCAGACCACCGGTTGAACGAACAATTGGCAGTGTTCCATAACGCATACCTTCCATCTGAGGAAGACCGCATGGCTCATACAAAGAAGGCATTAAAATAAAATCAGAAGCAGCTTTTCCAAGTTCACTAAGAGCACTGTCAAAGGGCATGTAACTGATTCGTCCCTGACTGGCCACTGAAATCTGGCCATAAATCTGCTCCCAGCCGTAGTCACCATTTGCAACAATTGCAATCTGAAGACCATCATGATTATAGTAATCTACAAGAGCCTGTGCAATTGCAGCAAGCAGTTCCGGTCCTTTTTGAGAAAAGAGTCTGTGTGGCCAGAACATAATCGGAGCTTTGTCATTAATTTTAAGGCCCATCCTCTTTTGAAATTCAAGCTTATTGATTCTTTTGCCTTCAACAAAATTTGAATCATTAAAATTAAAATAGAGATCTTTTGATATTGCCGGGTGCACATTTGTTTTTGGTGCATTCAAAATTCCTGATGCTATACCCAGTTTATATTTTGCGGTAAATTCTGTTCGTGCCTGCCAGCTTATAATATCCTGAAAATATCCGTTAACAATTTCGTTTAAAAACGACGGGCTTACAGTATTTACAAAGTCAGCAGCTTTAATTCCGCTTAAAAGAAAATCAACGCCAATATTTTCCCATGGATTTTCAATGGAATCGGGATGCTGTTCTAAATAGAGATCTCCCGAGAATCTGCTCACATCAATTCCCATGCGCTCCAAATCGCGAAGAGTCTTTTTTTCACTATATACATTGTGAACAGTAAACACAGTCTTAAATCCCCAGGATTTTGCTGCCGCAGGAATCAGACCGGTCATCCAGTCGTTACAGTGCACAAGCATTTTACCATGGGATGGCATTGCCTCGCTTAAAACCGAATTTATAACCTTCTCCTGAAATGCAACTGCCCTGTTTAAAGCATCATTTGCTCCCTGTTTTTCATAAACATTACTAATATGAGAAAAAGCTGAATCCTGAACAAGGTGTATTCGCTTTGGACCTTTGAAAATACTGGCCAGACGGTCGAGCTCCTTTTGAGAAATATGTGAATATTCCTTCATTTGCCTTTCGTACTTTGGCAGAGCAACATGAACATCAAGTCCCATCTTATTCATTTCATCAATAAGTGCAGAGCTAATATCTGCAAGACCTCCCCCTTTTGCACTAACAATATTTGAAAGATTTCCAAATCCTGATGCGAGCTCTGTAATCTCCGGTGTGACGAGAAGAATTCTAGGCCTGTTATATTTTCTTGTACGGGAACTTGAAGATTGACCTTTATCTTTTGTAGCTCTTCTAGTTGAGAGCTGAACAAGAGCAGTTGTGTATGCAACAATTGATTCAGTTACATCTGAAAAATGGCTGAAATACTCATGAACACCACCATCGGCCCCATGTCTTGTTGTACACATGTAATAAAAATTATCAGATGTTCCAAGATTACGCCAAATATCAAGAAGATGTTCATCGCCCTTTAGCTTTAGCTTTGTTTCAAGCTCCTGATATCGCTCAAAAAGAACCTGCTGAGCCTTGTTGCCAAGCCAGGGATTGGTATTTCTACCCTCATCAGCCCAGGATGAAGTTGCAAGATTGTCAATGCTTACCCTTGGAACATCCGTAAATTCACGTGCAATTTCAGTAGGATTTTTGATAACAATATTGTCTCGATTTTTTAATGCGGAAGGCAGATGATTCCAAAACTGAAAAATACCGGAATCAGCCCACTGATGCTCACCAATAGCTTCATAATCCATACCAATTAAAGCTACCTCTCCATCAATCTTGGCAACCCAGTCAGCAAAACTGTCAGCAGTTACGTGTCGATGGGTAAACCTGAAAGCAAGCTCATCACTCAAATCATAATTACGTGGTAAGACCTTAATATTTCCAACATTATTTTGAAAAATTGTATTTGGGGAGTGTCCATCAATCATATCATCTCTTTTTTCACAGATAATAGACTCGTATCCCATCTGAGCAGCCATGGAGGCAATATTGTCATTAAATTGAAGTTCGGTATTTCTGAATGATTTTGGAGTTACTCC
>JAFGVO010000275.1 GCA_016937935.1 Deltaproteobacteria bacterium
AAAAAATAAATGACTGTTTAAAGCTGAATTTGAGTCCAAATTTTAAATAAAACAAACTGCAAGGGCTAAAAGAGATATGAAATCAACTGATTTCCCTCCGTCCGAAATTTCTACTCCGTCCGAAATTTCTAAATTTCCTAAATTTTTCTCTAAATTCCTAAGTTGGTAATGCCAATTGGTTTATTTACCAAATGGAGTTTGTAATTGATTTCATTATTTATGCTGTCAAAGGGGTGACAGGTTGTTGTGGTAATGGTGACTCTTTTTCTTGTTTTATTGTTTTAAGAAAACTGAATAAATCTATAAATTCTTTTATTTTCAATGCATTAGGAGGTGTTGGTAGTCTTGGCACACTCATTGCTTCACTAGAGTTAGAAAAAGAGCAACACGAAAGTGCTGCAAAACAGACATTAAGGGATGAGCAAATGAGATCTGAACAGGAACAGGGAAATTTAGAAGATAAAACTCAGGGAGTTTTCTCAAATGATACTCTTATTAAAGAGTTTATTCCTGTCATCCACAGGTTTGCATCAAAGCTGAAGAGAAATATACCTCCATCAATAACAATGGACGAACTTGTGAGTGCAGGAATGTATGGTCTTGCAGATGCAATTGGAAAATATGATGATGAACGTTCAGATAAATTCAAGCAGTATGCCGAAGCCCGCATTCGTGGAGCTATGATGGATGAAATTAGATCCCTCGCACCTTTATCACGGGATCAGTATGAGAAATCAGAAATGATTAAAAGCTGCATTAAAGAGTTAAAGCATAATCTCGGTCGTGAGCCAGAAGAGGAAGAGATTGCAGAAAATATCGGCGTTGATCTTTCAAAGTATCAGCAGATGCTTGGGCAGTTTCAGCGAATTACAGTGCTTTCTCCACAGCTTATCGAAAAAGCAATGACAAGATCCTATGGTTACCCCGAAAGAAGAAAATTTGATCCTCAGGATGATTTTTTCTTTTTAGAGTTAAGAGAGGAACTTGCAAATGCAATTAAAGAACTGACAAGTCGTGAACAGATCGTTTTGGCAATGTATTATAAAGACGAAATTCTTTTAAAAGATATTGGTGTTCATCTTGGTATCACTGAATCCAGAGTGAGTCAGATATTGACCCAGGCGATTTTAAGATTGAGATCAAAGATGGAGGATCTGTAAATGACTGATGGAATTTATACTGCACTATCTGGTGCAATGGCTGATGCAAGCAGGATTGATATAATTTCGAACAATCTTGCAAATGTCTCAACAGCAGGCTTTAAACAGTTTACATCCACTCTTAATTCTACAAAAGGTGCAGCAAAAGCAAAGGAACTTGATTTTGTTCAAATTGGCGCTGTTACTATGGATAATGAGGCAGGCCCGCTTAAGTCTACCGGAAATCCCCTTGATATAGCCCTGTCGGCGAATGTTTTTATGGCAGTAGAGGAAAAAGGGAGAGAGGCTTATGTTCATGGTGCTTCTCTTCTTGCGGGGCCGGATGGGAATTTGATGACAGTAAACGGACAGCCTGTCTATGATACAGAAAAACAGCTTATTAATATTTCTCCAGATGCTAAAGATGTTTCAATTCTTCCAGACGGTACTGTGACTGTGGATGGCGAGGAAGCAGGAAAAATTAAGCTTATTGAATTTGCAAATACAAAAGCTCTTAAAAAGAATAGCGGAAAAACAGTAATTGATGGGGGAGGTGCCAATCCTTCGATTTCAACATTATCAAGACCTGTTATGTCCGGTTATCTTGAGCAGGCAAATATTGATGCCATTAGAGGTATGACAGATCTTATTGCTGCTCATAGAAGTTATGAGGCAGCAGTAAAAGCTATTCAAACTCATGGAGAGATTGAAAAACGCGCGGCAAATGATATTGCCGGACGTATTTAGTCAGGATTAGAAGGGATTTTCAGTTATGATTAGAGCACTTTCAAATGCGGCAAGCGGCATGAAGGCCCAGGAGATGAATATCGATGTTCTCTCAAATAACCTGGCAAACGTAAATACAACAGGATATAAAAAATCAAGGGCTGAATTTTCAGATCTGTTTTATGAACAGCGAAAAACTGCGGGGTCTCCTTCTGCAGCAGGTGGTAACATGCCCGTGGGAACCGAGGTTGGTCACGGTGTCAGGACTGCGGCTACTTATAAAAATTTCAGCACTGGAGATCTTATATCTACAAGTAACCCTCTTGATATCGCAATCGAAGGCAAGGGATTTTTTCAGGTTGTTCAGCCAAATGGAGAAATTGCATTTACCCGCAATGGAATGTTTAAAACAAATTCTGACGGTCAGCTTGTATCTGTTGACGGTTATGAGTTTGAGCCTTCAATATCAATTCCTGCTGATGCAACATCAATTACTGTTTCTGAGAGTGGGGTAGTTAGCGTGACTCTTGGAGGTTCTTCGGATCAGATTGAAGTTGGAAATATGGAACTGGCCTCATTTCAGAATCCTGCAGGATTAAAATCAATTGGTAATAATCTTTTTATGGAGACACCTGCATCAGGAACACCAATAACAGGAACACCAGGAGAAGAGGGTGCAGGAAGGCTCAGGCAGGGATTTGTAGAAGGCTCTAATGTTGCGGTTGTTACAGAAATGATTGATCTGATTTCTGCACAAAGAGCATATGAAGTTAACTCAAAAGTTATTGAGGCAGCTGATGAAATGCTAAAACAGACAACAAGGATAGGATAGTGGAATGAATTGTTTTAAGTCTATAATATCTTTATCAGCTCTTTTAATTGCAACTGCTTTTAATTCTGCAGCTTCTGCAAACAGTTTTACGGGCGGGTTTGTTACTGTTGGTGACATAGTTAAAAACTGCAGCGGGGATGTCTGTGATATTACAGTTACAAAGTCTCCAATGCCTGGACGCTCTATTACAATACATAGAAACAGAGTTGTCCATGCTATTAAAAGCAGTGGATTTGAAACCAGTGGTCTTAAGATTCCAAAGGTAAAAAAAGTCAGTTTAAAAGGTATTGTAATTTCTTCAAAAGTTATTTCACAGGAGATTGAAGACAAAGTGACAGAGACTGTACCTGAAGGGATTGTTTTGGAAAAACTGGCAAAAACAGGAGCTGTTACTGTTCCTGCATCGGGATATTCAATCGAAGTTATCTGGCCTGATATTAACAGCTTTTCCAGACATGTTGCTGTTATAGTAGAGTTTAAATCAGATGATAACATTTTTTTAACACAGCGACTTATGACTACTCTTAAGCAGAGTATTACTATTCCTGTTGCGTCAGGCAATCTTGAAGCGGGTAAAATTATTACAGCTGATGACCTGGTTTTAACCACAATAATTACAAATGCTCTTGATACCTCAACCGCATATGATGTTAATTTAGTGCTGGGCACAAAACTTCTTGAAAATGTAAAATCCGGTGAGAGTTTAAAAAAACAGAAACTTCAAAAGGTGCCTGTTGTTTTTAAAAGTCAGCCTGTTACAGTTGAATCAAATTTTGGCAGTGTGCGAGTTACAATGAGAGCACTCTCCCGCATGGATGGATGCGTTGGAGATAAAATAAGAGTTATGTCTGGCAGTGCAGATAAGATGATCTGGGCAGAGGTAACAGGCCCGGGAAGTGCAAGGGTGCTTGAATGAAAAATTTATTATTAATACTCTCAATTTTGTTTTTAATTATGGCATGTGAGCCGAGACACATAATGCCTTATACTCCACGTCACAGAACCTATACACCTGATGAATACGCGGCTTCAAAGACTCCTGAACAGACTGGTTCTCTCTGGAGCGAATCATCTCCAAGTCTTTTTGAAGATTTGAGAGCTTCAAGAGTCGGTGATATTCTTACTGTTATAATTGATGAAAAATCAAAAGGTGACAGCGGAGCAAAGACCAGTCTTGATAAAGAGAGCAATATGGAACTAGGGATGAGTAATATGTTTGGTCTTATGTCTGCCCTTGCTGCCAGCCATCCGGATATTAAGCCTGAAGCTCTTATCAGTCTTATGTCAAAAAGTGATTTTGCCGGTGACGGTCAGACATCAAGAAGCGGAAAACTTGAAGGGCGCATAGCTGTTAGAGTTAAGCAGGTTATGCCAAATGGAGATCTGTTTCTTGAGGGCGATAAAGTTATTCTTCTTAATGAAGAGGAAATTCATTTTTATGTGAGCGGTGTTATTCGTTCTGTTGACGTTAGTCCGGACAATTCAGTTTCATCTTCACTTATTGCAGATGCTCAGGTTGAGTTTTCAGGAAGAGGCGTAGTTGCTGATCAGCAGAAGCCGGGCTGGCTTAAACGAATTGTAGATAAATTCAGCCCCATGTAAACTGGTTATAAAATAGGAGCGATTGATATGTTCAGATTATTTAATACATTGGTTATACTTACAGCAGTCTGTTTTTTGTCTGTTTCTGCACCTTCACCTGTTAATGCAGATCGAATTAAAGATGTTGTGGATGTAGTCGGCGCAAGATCTAATCAGCTTGTGGGCTATGGTATTGTCGTTGGATTAGGTGGAACCGGTGATGGAAATAAAGCTGAATTTACACTCCAGTCAGTTGCCGCAATGCTTAGACGTTTAGGTGTAAGGGTTGACCCTTCTACTATTAAATTAAAAAATGCTGCAGCTGTAATAGTAACTGCAAATATTCCCGCATTTATGAATGTCGGCCAGGAGATGGATGTTGTTGTGTCGTCACTTGGAGATGCAAAATCACTTCAGGGAGGTACATTAATTCAGACTCCTTTAAGAGGAGCAGACAGGCAGGTTTATGCGGTTGCCCAAGGTCCTCTTTCAATTGGAGGTTTTGGTGCTTCGGGAGGTGGCGGAGCAAAGTCACAGAAGAATCATCTTACAGTCGGAAGAATTCCCCGTGGTGCTATTGTGGAGAGAAAGATCGAGACAAAGATAAGTAATGATAACTCTTTAAAACTTGCTTTAAGAGTTGCCGATTCCGTTACAGCTTCGAGAACAGTTGAAGTTATCAACAAGGCACTTGAGGGTCCTTTTGCAAAAGCAATAGATCCCGGAATGATTGATGTTAAATTTCCTGAAAAATTTAAAGGCGGGGTTGTAGAGCTTCTCTCAGTTATCGGCACTCTCAATGTTGATAGGGATGTTAAGGCAAAAGTTATAATAAATGAGCGCACCGGTACCGTGGTTGTTGGTTCTGAAGTTACACTTATGCCCGTTGCAATTGCACACGGCGGAATAACAGTTGAAGTAAGTAAAGATACCATGGTTACTCAACCGGCGCCATTATCTGTTGGGAGAACAACCGTTACAAAAGATACTACAATGGAGACAAAAATTGAGTCTGGAGATCTCCATTATGTTCCCCAGGCTGCAACTGTGGGAGATCTTGTCGGAGCCATGAATTCCCTTGGTGTCAAGCCAACGGATCTTGTAATAATTTTTCAGGCCCTTGCTGCTGCCGGAGCTTTAAATGCAACAATAGAGGTACAGTAATGCCAGGAGGTATCGCATCAGTTGGAAGCATGATGAATGCAGTTCCCCAGATTAAAAACAGGGAACAGGCTGCTGCGGCCTTTGAAGCCATGCTGATGAAGCAACTTTTTGGTGAGATGTCAAAAACCGTTCAGCATTCGGGACTCATGGGTGGAAACGGATACGAAGCCAGTCTTTATCAGGACATGTTTTCTGGTGCTCTTGCAGAAAATGCGACGGGTTCAAATAACGGCCTTTCAGAGATGATTAGAAAATCATTTGGGATTGATGACAGTAATTCTGTTAATAACTCAGCTGGTAAAGGTTTCTCTCTTAATAATGCTCAACGGGGCATGGGAGTATATAAAACAGCGCTTACCGGAATTGCAGAACCTCCACAAAATTTACAGCTTTCATCTGTTGCAAATAACTGGATAGGTGGGGACACTGCAATGAATTGGGGGAAACAGGGCATTTTAACTGCGGATGATTTAGGGGCTGATATTTCTACACCGGTTGATGGGGGAGTTGCCAAATTTAATATTGACGATGCCATGGGTTATGAGGGTTATCCAAAGTGTAATCTGTTTGCTTTCGAAATGTTGAGACGAAGTGATTTTACTGTTCCTGTAAATGCAAGAAGCCACGGCTGGGGATATCCAGGGGCTGAAGCTGTAACTAAAATGGCGCAAAAAGGTGAAGTTGGAAACTGGGCAGATGTAAAAAGTGATATGTCAAAAGAGCAGTTAAACACTCTTGCTTCATCTGGTCAGCCTCTTCTTCTTGTAAGTGACGGAATTGATAAACCCGGGCACATGGCAGTTGCAGATAAAATTTACAGTATAAACAGAGATGAAGCGGGAAATATTGCAACAGTTGAATACGGGGGCTGGGAAGCTGGAAACAGAAGTGCAGGTTATGGAAGAAAAGTATGGCGTCTTAATGGTGTAAGCGGAAGCGGCCTTGGAGGGCTTGCCGGTATTGAGATTTTAGCTCCCAAAAAAGTTGATGGAGTGAAATATGAGCCTGTTTCTGACAAAGTTCCAGGTGCAAGTATCAATGACGCTAACAGGGATGTTAACATGGTTGCAGCAAGGCAGGAGAGTTATGTATATTAATAATATTAATTATATTAATATATTCAAGTTAAACATAAAACAGCCGATATTTAAAGTGTGAGGTTATTTTGCCAATATCGCCAGTATCGGAGGGTAAACAGTGAAAATTCGTAAAACAGATCAGATTTCAAAGGGTGGTTCAGTTTCTAAAAAAGGTGGCAGTCCCAAGGCTGCTAAACCAAAAGGAAACTATCATCAGCCTGTTGAGGATATTGTTGTATTAAGTACAGAGGCATTGATGGCATCAGCCAGTGATGAAAAAATAGATGCGGTTAAAGCTGTAGCTTCTGTTGATTATGACGGACATTCAAATATTCCGGATCCTTATGCCACAAGTCAGGCTATTATTGAGTCTGAGCTTGGGATTTTAAGAGATAACGGTGATAATGGCAGTATTTAATTCTGTTATGGAGATTGTGTAATGATTTTTGAACAACGAGAAAATAACACAGATATGGTGGCAAGGGATCTCAATCTTTTACTGGATGTTTTAAAAAAAGAGCGAGAGGCAATTGGCAGAGCTGATGCAAAACTTGTTGGTGAAATAGCAAAAGAAAAAGAGATGGCAGCAAGAATTTTAGCTGCTCATACAAATATGCGACAGGAGCCATTAACAAAAGATCTGGCTGAACTTGCAATGCAGGTTGCCCAGACAGCATCTACAAATGACATCTTGTTAAGAGATATGCAGCGCTATTATCTTGGAATGATAGATATGATGCTTAAACAGGTGGGGCGATTGACAACCTATGGAAGAGACGGAGCTCTTGGCCTTACAGAACATCCGGTGGGCAAAGCCAGGATTATGGTTTAATAGCACAAATGGTTTGAGGGAGATTTTAAAATGGGTCTTAATATTTTTGGAACTTTAAATACAGCAGCTCAGGGAATGACCGCTCAACAGGTAGGTTTGAATGTTACAGGGCAGAATGTTGCCAATGTAAATACAGACGGATATTCAAGACGTATGGTTGAACTCTCTCCAATGCCTGGACCGCCAACAGGTGGCGGCGGTGTTGAGGTTGAAGGTATTAAGCGTTATACAGATCAGTTTGCAACTGCCAGGCTTGTTCAGGAAAATGGAAATTTTGGCAGTGCTGATGAGAGATCTCAGATTTTAGCCCACGTGGCCGAACTTTTTAATGATATTCAGGATGGTGGATTAGGTAGTGCATTTGATAATTTCTTTGGAAGCATAAGACTTTTGGAAAGCAGTCCAAATGACGCAACTGTACGGCAGGAGGTTCTGGCAAGAGCACAGGAACTCTCATCAACTTTTAACAGAGTTTCAAATGAAGTTGAATCAGTAAGGGTTAATATTGATAATGTGTTAAGGTCTTCTGCTGCTAATATTAATCTTTCAACTTCAGAAATTGCCAAGCTCAATGATACAATATCAATGGGGCTTGTTAAAGGGCAGGATGTTTCAGATCTTCAGGACAGACGTGATAATCTTATCCAGAGCGTTTCTGAAGAGGTATCAATAAAGTACTTTGAGGATGAGACTGGAAAGGTGAGTGTTTTTCTTCAGGGAGGGCCGCCTCTTGTTGAGGGTATTTATCAGTCCGAGTTATTTGTAAACGATATGGCCGTCCCGGGTGGGGCAGCAGTACAGTACAGATCATCAAATGGTCAGGTTACAGATGTTACTTCCAATATTGAAGGTGGAAGGCTAGGAGGGGCTCTTGATGTAAGAGACAATACAATTCCGGGGTTTGCTGATGATCTTGATCAGCTTGCATATGATTTTATTACCGCTGTGAATGCTCAGCATTCTGCCGGGTTTGGCCTTGACGGTGTTGGTGGGCGAAATATGTTTGAGCCTGTGGGAGCTGTTGCAGGTGCAGCATCAGCCATGACTCTTTCAACTGATGTTGCAGGAGTTCCTGATAATATTGCTGCAGCAGATGATCCTGCAATGCTTCCTGGTGATAACCGCAATGCTTTAGCTATGGCAGATCTTGTGGAGCAGCCTCTTACTGGAGGCGGTACAATTACTTTTGGTCAGGGGTACAGTAATCTTGTTGGTAATGTTGGTGTGGAGGCAAGACGTTCTAATGATGAAGCCAGTTTAAGAGCTGCTTCCAGGGATAATATAAAGACAATCAGAGATAGTTCAACTGGTGTCTCACTTGATGAGGAGATGACAAATCTTATAAAATATCAGAGAGCTTATCAGGCGTCAGCAAGAGTTTTAAGTGTTATCGATGAGGCAATTCAGGCTCTGTTGAGTTTGAAGTAGCTTTAAGGGAGTTGTTATGAGGGTTACAGACAGCATAGTTTACAGGCAGATAAATACAGAACTTTCCCGTAAGAGGTCAAATTTATTCTCGCTTCAGGAGCAGGGAACTACCGGACTGAAATTTCAGTCAATTGATGAAGACCCCACATCAGCAGAGCGGGTACGGCTTTTAACCGAATCCCTTGAGGCTGCAAAGCATTACGAAAAAAATATTAACCGAAGTCGTATACCTCTTGAGGCAGGTGACAGTGCCCTTGAGCAGTCAACAGAGCTTTTAAAAAGAGCCAAGGAGCTCGCCCTTGCAATGAGTAATGATACTGTTTCTGCAAGTGAGCGGGCAATAGTGGCAGGAGAGGTTCAAAGTCTTTATGATACAATGCTTGAGCTTGCAAATACAAAAGCCGGTGGCGAGTATGTCTTTTCCGGGTTCAGCACAGACACTCAGCCGTTTTTAACAGACGGAACATTTGTGGGGGATACAGGGGTAAAACAGGTTGATGTGGGTCCCAATTCTCAACTTAATGTAAATTTAGACGGTGCACAGGCTTTTACAGCTGCCGGCGGCATAGATATTTTCGCAGAACTTGACACTTTGGTAACTGCGTTACAAACTAATGATGTGGCAACTGTAAGAAATCAGTTAACTGCAATGGACAGTGGACTCAATCAGGTTGTAGAGGCCAGGACCAGAGCAGGATTAAAATTGAATCAGCTTGATGTTGCGTCATCAGTGCGTGACAGAATTGAGGATAGCGTGGTAGCTGAGAAATCTCAGATTATTGATATAGATCCCGTTAAAGTTTTTATGGATATGCAGGCAGAATCAAAATCACTTGAGGATGCACTTGCAGTATCTCAGAAAGTAATGTCAATTTCAATATTCGGATAAGAATGTCCGGAGGTAAAAAGCCAGGGAGGGCAAAATGTTAACACTAAGCAGAAAACCGGGTCAGAGCATAGTAATTGGTAACGATATTATAATTACGGTAAAAGAGCTGAGAGGCAAAAATGTCAGAATCAGTATTGAAGCGCCAAAAGGATATCCAATTTACAGAGAAGAGCTTCACAGGGAGATTGTCGAGGAGAACAGAAGAGCGGCAATGGTTGTGAATGGCGTTGATGATTCAGTTCTTGATTCGGTAGAATTTGATAATGTAATTTCAGGAGACAAGGGGTAAAAAAGTGAAAGTAACAACATCCAGATTTGGAGAAATTGAATTGCAGGAAGAAAATATTCTTACTGTCCCGTCAGGTCTCATCGGATTTCCGGAGATTAAAAAAGTGGCAATACTTGACCACAAGCCAGGTTCGCCATTCAGATGGCTTCAGTCCATTGATCAGCCCGATCTGGCTTTTGTGATTGTGGATCCTTTGCTGGTAGCTCCCTTATATCCAATGGATATAGTGCTTGATCTCTTTGAAGAGCCCGGTACCACCCTCGATAATCTGGCAGTAGCATGTATTGCAACAGTTCCGCCAAATCCGGAGCCAATTACAGTTAATCTTCTTGCTCCGGTGGCCTTTAATGCAGACACCAGAAATGGCGCACAAGTTGTAATCCCAGGTGGACGCTACAGTTCCAGGTATCTGCTTCATCGCAATCCGGTTGTACCACCCGTGACGGCAGAAGAGCCCCAGGAAGCCCAGTCCGCTCAGGAATCATAAGACTTATACGTCCAACTCTCCTAATGCTCATTTAATTTTGGAAGACACAAATCCGGAAACCCTAAATCAGGCTTGAATCCTCCCAAAATTTCAAAACTTAAAATAATTATAAAATGAACATGATATTGATGTATTAAGGCAATTATTATTTATATATCAAGTATATCTTAATAAGAGAAAAAAACATTTTAACAGGAGGGGTTAATGAATTATTTTTTAACAGCAAACAGCAAACAGCAAACAGCAAACA
>JAFGVO010000276.1 GCA_016937935.1 Deltaproteobacteria bacterium
ATAATGAATAGAATTTTGTCTTAAAATCTATTGAATTTTCATCCATTTAGCAGGTAAGATGCCATAAATGGACAGGGAACAAAAAAACATACTTGCAGAATCAGCGCTATCGGTTGTTGACAAAATAACAGTTGAAATGATGAGACGTTTCAACTATGCAATTGAAAAAAATGAGATCCGTTCCTATGCACTTTCAGGACTTGCCCATGCGGTTGAAAATTTTGACAACTCTAAAAAAGTGCCCTTTTCTGCATTTGCAAGACCAAGAATTAGAGGGGCAATTTATGACGGGCTTGCTGAAAACAGTATTTTACCCCGAAGAATTTTAAGGAAAATTGAGTTTTATAAAAAGACTGAAGAACAGCTCACTTTTTACAATCAGATAGATACACCCAGGGATAAAACTGATTCAATAAACAGACTTGCAGACAGGCTGCAGGAACTCGCAACATCCTATGTGGTTATGACATCTCTAAATGATGATGTTGTTCAAAATGAAGAAGAGCTTAATCCTGAAGAACTTTTAGAACAGAAACATTTCAGCATTTTGATTAAATCATATGTTGATAAACTCCCTGAACCCCATCGCGAAATTATATACAGATACTATTTTAAAAATCAGTCACTAAGTGATATTTCAGAAGATTTAGAGCATACTCCATCATGGGCAAGCAGAGTCATTCAGGTATCTCTTAAAAAACTAAAGAAAATTATACTGGAAGCAGAAGCCTCCCCCGACTGAACCGGAAGTAATAAATATTTTTTTAATTACGTCTAAATTATGCTATTATACATATCACCATGCATAAAAAAATATTAAAGAAACTGCTATTTTTTTATTTATCAACACTCTGTTTTATTTTACATACTTCGTGCACTACAACTTTAGATCAAAAAATTGCTGACCTTTCCATGGAAACAGATTCTTCAACTGATTTAAATGAAAATGATTCAAATACTGATAAAAATACCGATACTAATATCATTATAAATACTGATTCAGGTAATTATATATATGACACGGAACAATTTAATTATTCAAATTTAGAAATTTGTAAAATTGAAGAAACCAATCTCATTCTTGAACCTGTTGCAATGATGATTCTTCAGGATATTTCAGGTTCTATGGACTCTCCATATAAATGGGGTGTTGTTTTACCGGTACTCACAGATATGCTGAACACATATAAAGAGAGCAACTTTAGATTCGGGCTGGATTTTTTTCCTGATGACAAATATTGCGGAGTAAGTGCTCCGATTATAAGTGACTGCAAAGAGGATAAAACAATGTCCTCTGAAATTATTAGCGCCATTTCGTCAGGAGTAATCCCCGAAGGTGCCACCCCTCTTTATGAAGCCATGACTACTTTTCTTGATGATTCTTATGCACCCGGCTTCACATCCAAAGGTAAAAATAGAATTTTATTAATTGTCTCTGACGGTGAAGATACATGTGGAAAAAAACAAGTTTTAACAGAAGCTACAATTGACGATTTCATAGATGTTACACAGAGTCTGCTTGTTAAAGGAATCAAAACCCTGACCATTGGCTTTGGCAGCGGCTTCAACTCTGAACAACTTGATACAATTTCAGCAAATGGAGGCACTGAAATAACTACACACATCAGTGCTGATGATAAGATTACTCTTCAAAATGCTTTGACAACGGTTTCAGGCGAGGTATCAAAATGTGAATTTGATGTACCTGTGCCAAACGACACAACACTTGATAACTCTGATCAAATTAATTTTTCATATGGTGACAAAATAATACCCCACCACGAAGGCTGCGTAAGAGAAGAAGGGTGGACATGGTATGGAAATGACAAGGATAGAACAGTCAGAGTATGTACAACAACCTGTGATGACCTTAAAAAAACAAATGAAAAAATTATAATAACCTGGGGATGCCCCACAATTGAAATCTCAATCGACTAAACGATAAACGACTCTTTATTGTTTTATTTCTTCAAACTGCCAGTTGTTATTGAAAAAACCTCCGTCAATTACAGGTCTGTTTTTACCGAAAATGTATCCTCCGTCCCCCATTAGTTTTGAACTTTCGTACACAACAAAATCAGGCAGAAGCATTGGCAGATTCAATGCCCCGAAAAGAGCTTTTACTGTTGATGCTGTATGAACTACAACATATCTCTTTGGGTTTAGGGGATTTGGATAAATAAATGAAACCCCGAAATCATCCCCGGTTAAACTTTTATTATTATAGTTCAGTTGATTGTCTTTTATTATAAATGGAAGCCTTGATGAAATTCTTTTTAAAATTGAATTTCCTGAAACAGTACCAATAACAACAAGGGAATAGTTTTGAATATCCTCTATGGTAACCTCCACATCAGCTTTTAACGGCCACTCTATACTCATCCCCCACCTTGGTATTTTCAGACCTTTAGCCACCATCATTGACATAGATGCTTCACCATTAGTGCCTGTACCGTAAACAAACATAAGAGGTTCATTATATGCGTCATACACAGGACCTGAGAGTCCAGCATTTTTTTCAGGTCGCTGCTCAAACGCTTGAGCAACTTGCCGCTCAGCTGAAGTGCCAGCCGGTTTACCCTCCAGACTCCATAATTTATTTTTTGTTAAAACAAGATTTTCAGAATTCTCATCAAGTTTAAGTGCTATATTTTCACCATTAATATTAAGTTCTGAAATATTATTTTTAATTAGAAAATCCTTTTCAATTTCAAATTTTTTAACATTTATACTCTCAATTGATATTACACTGTCATCCTCTGCACTTCCTCTTAAGGTTGCAAGCCTGCCCTGTTCCATGAAGGATAATATTTTTAACCAGAGATTTTTTCCATGCCGAAGCTCCCCGGTAGATATATCAACTTTTAATGGGTTATCCACTCTTTTATAACCTTCAAAAAATCTAAAGAGATTCCTGTTTTTATATGTTTCATCCCATACATTATGCTTAGCCTGGAGAAGCTTGAGATTTACCCTATACCCCTCTTTTTGATAACTCCATAGAAGCTGTTCCGAAGAGAGAGGAAAGTCTTTTGTACCATGAACAAGATAAAGTGGTGTATGGCGCCCTGAAATTACAAGATGAATATTTGAAATTGAATCAAGAAGAAACTCTTCAAAACTTAAAATGGGTTCATTTCTCACAGAAGAGTATAATTTTCCGTTATGGTAGCCGCATAAGGATGCAGCTGCAGCAAACATGCCTGGATTATGAAGAGCTATTCTCGCCGCTCCAGTACCCCCCATAGAGGCTCCCGCTATATATATTCTATTTTCATCAATTCTATATTTCTTCTTAATAATGCTAATAATATCGACAACATCTTCCTCGCCAGCATAAAGGTACCCTGAGTTGTCAAATGCGCCAGGGGCAACAACAAACATATTTTCACTTCCAATATTTCCTGGAAATCTATCAGCATGTAAAATAGTCTCTTTATCTTTATGAGGATTGCCAAAAAGAGAGGAAATAGCAGCTACAGGCTTTCCATTTAACCCATGGAGAATAACTACCAATGGAAATAATTTTTCACTCTCTTCACTCCATTTTGATGGATAATAGAGAGCATATGAATGTAACCTGCCATCAAGTTTTGAAACATAGCCCTTTTCAACATATTCTCCATGACTGTCTAAAAAAGGATTAACCCCTTTTACTGCGTACTGAACCATTTTTAAGGTTTTAGAAATCTCCCTGTCTATGTAATTATAATCACGATCCCCTTTTTCAATTAATAACTTATATTTATTAATCCTGAATTTAATGGTGTTAATTGTATCGTCATCAAAGGAATATTTTTTCAAGGCTTCATCAAATAAATCTGAAATATCAAAAAGTTTCTTTAAAAGTGACGGATAAATCGAAATTTCTTTTTTTAAGACCTTTGAGTTTTGAAAACTTAATGTAAAAAGTTTCGGAATATTATCAATATCATTCTCTTTAAAATTATACTCTCCAAGTAAATAATAAGCTTTATGTTTATGTGACAGGTCTATTGTTATATCTTTTTTATCTGTAATTACTTTTTTACCTGATAATGAATCAAGTGTTGCAAAAATTAAACTGACGGCTGGCTTTGAACCGTAAAAATCAAGCCAGGCTCTAAGTTTGAGCTCTCTATTTTGTAAATCAATTTCCCTGTTAATCTTTAGTGAAGCAGTTTGTAATAAATAATCAGTCACTGAAGTGTCATCATTTTTAAATAAAAAATAGATATTTGATACTCTCTCAAAATCGCTGTTTAAAAAACGTGTTGCTATTCGCCATCTTCCCCTTACTGGTCTAAATGTTTTAATAAAAATTGTAGAAATACCTGATGGAACCTCAAGTTCAAAAAGATTACCGTTAATTTTTGAATTCTTCTGGCGAAACGATTTTAAAAAAATGTCTTTACCATTTAATGTTACAGTTATTGGCTCGGGAGATGAAACCGTCATATAAATTTTTTGAGTTTTTTCTGAAAATATTTCTGTAAAAAGATAAAACAGAGCAGATGAATCACTTTTCAGCCAGAGTTCTCTTTTAGATGAACTCTCAAGTGTCCACTTTTTTCCAGATTCCATCTTGCCCGGAAACGGAAGTTCACTGACATGTTCACTTGAATATTTATCTTTCAAAGGCTTAAATTTTGTAAAAGAATTTAAATCAGTACTGATCTGTTTAGTTGGTGTAAAAGGCCCTAGTTTAAGCCTTGAAGAAAAAAAACCATCAATTCCAGGTGCTATTTTAATAAAACGATCTGAAGATTCTTCAATATTTTGAACTAACAAATCTGGAGACTTTAAATTGATATTATTATCAGAAGATTGAGTTGAAACTGGAATCAAACAATTGAGAGCATATAGAAGATACAGATAAAGAGTCTTCATAAAATAAAGCCCAGACCATATTTATATTTTTCAGGTTCTTGCAAAAACTAAAGTTCTTGGACCTTCTTCAAAAACAACAACGGCTTTATTGGGTTCGGGAAGTTCATTAACAACGCCAATTCCAAACGTTTTATGGGAGATAACTTCACCAATTGCCAAATCAACTTTAATAGTATATTTTTTAGCAGCCGAGAGATCCTTGCCATGAAGTAAAAGTCTGAAAGTCTGGCTAGCATCCACTTTAAGCTTGCGAGGCCGTCTCTTCTTTACACCTGATTGCTCAGCTTTTTTAATAAATGCCGCTCTAAGTCCTGCTTTTGTTTTATGCCTTGGCATAGTTAAAGGACCCTCCTCAGCGCACTTTTCACAGCGAACAAGTCTTACCTGCAGTCCTTCTACTTCGATAACAGTATGAACTGTATCATTTTTACACTCTTTACAATAACCTTCTACGGCATTTCCAGGTACGTATGGCAATATTCACTCCCCTCTAGTTCCCCAAATTGAGATTAAAAAAGTCAAAAAGTATTATAGTACTAAGAGATGCAAATTTCCAGCACCAATTATTATTTTAAAAAAAAAAGAAAAATCATACTACATTTGAGCACTTTTATTGACACCGCGGTACAGTATGTGCAATTTAATACATGAGGCAACTAAAAATAGTCTAAATTTTAAAGCGGGAGTATAAAATGCAGACAGAAAATAATAACTTAAAAATTCAAACAGCAATCTTTTCTTTTTTCCTTTGTGCTTC
>JAFGVO010000277.1 GCA_016937935.1 Deltaproteobacteria bacterium
AGAAAGTGACTGACAACAGGTTTAAACCATTAAAGAACAATCTTTTTTTAATATAACTAATAAATTTGCCAGTAGAAACAGAACGATTAAAATCATTTTTCACTGTCTCATTTACAAGGGCATCCTCTACAAATGTATCCTCAACTTCTGTATCCAACTGCTTTTCAACTGCTTTAACATCTACTGTTTCATCAATAATCTCAATTTCAGCAGAAGTAGTTTTATCATTAATATCATCTTCAACATCACCAGAACCTGATGATCGGTGAAGATATTTTTCACGACAGGAACTTGAACAGAAGTGCACAATTTTTCCGTCAATAATGCTGACTGCAGCAGCCCGTAAAGGATCTACACCACTATTACAATTTGGGCACATACTGATATTTTGTTCGTTTTCATTCATTACATTAATTATTTAATGGTGCACTCCAGTAAAGTATGGGATACACCAATCTGGTCAATCCTATCTACCACTTTTAGCCCTGCTTCTTCAATGATACTTGTAAAATGATTTAATCTATACATTTTTGAATTTCCATTTGCCATGGCTGTAAAATATAAAGATGTATTCTGAAGACAGAAAGAAGCCGCCTCAAACCTCTGATTATCCCAAAAGGTCTCCATTATGTAAATTCTTCCGTTTTTATTTAAAGATGAAATTGCAAGAGAGAGAATTTTTTTAATCTCTTCAGGAGAAAAACAGTCAAGGAACTGACTCATCCATATGGCATCCATATCCAAAGGTAAAACAGCATTCTCTTTAAGAAGGTTAACCTCATGAAAGTTTACCCTTTCTTTAAAAGGTAATTTTTCAATGTTGGTTCTGGCAACCCCAATCTGACCAGGTAGATCTGCGATGGTAATATTGACATCATCATTATATTCTGCGCACTGAATTGTAAATTTACCCGTATTACCCCCAATATCTAAAATTCTTTTTGTATCCTTTTTAAAAATAACAGGGAGTATTTTTCCAAAAGCAATGTCCGAATAATAGTGATCAAAATCAAACCAGCTCTTTTTAACTTTTTCAGGCAGAGCCGATAATCCTTCATAAATTGTCTCTGAAGAAGAAAGCTCCTTGAGACCTTCAGGCCTGCTGTTTTTAATTGAAGCTGTAAGATGCTCCATTCCTCTGTAACAGACATCTTTTACAAAATTGAAATTTGCAATTGTAAGATCATCTTTCAACAGAAAGTAACCAGTGTTTGTAAGAGTATAAACTCCATCCTTTTCAGCTACCACATCCGCCCCCTGACCACTCTCCAGCAGAACCGAAACCCCATAAGCAGTAAGATTAAGCTTTGTGGCAATCTCCTCCACGGTCATGCCTTTTTCACCGCTTAAATTCAGCTGTTCCAGTATTCCTAGTTCAATCATAGATGCAACAGCCTGAAAAACAAATGGACCAAATGCAATTTTTTGAGCATCAAACAGCCCTTTTAAAACGGTTCCCTGTGTTCCTGATTTAATTTTACTCATCTTTTTCTCTTTCCTGATTAACAAATATCATTAAAATTAAGCCTATTAAAAAAAACAGTCCAATGGATAAAATCGCAGCTCTCTGACTTGCAAAACAGGATGAAACCAGCCCGAAAACAAGAGGTCCCAATATGGCGGACCCTTTGCCGGAAAATGCCATAAATCCATAGAACTCTGCACTTCTTCCTGTTGGTGCCATCTGCCCTACAAATGTCCTGCTTGTAGATTGTATTGCACCGATACCAAGTGAGGCCAAAACTGCAACTCCCCAAAATACAAGTTTGGAATCAGCCGCAGAAAACAGATCGGGCCAGGCTGATAATTCGGCACCAAGCACCACAAACAGCCAAAGAACAAGTGTTATAACAATCGTTTTTTTAGACCCCATTTTTTCAGAAAACATACCAAAAAAATATGCTCCCGGTGCTGCAATAATATTCATTACAAGCACCAGTAAAATATTTTCTGTGGTTGAAAACTGGAGGGAATCTTTTGAAAAAGCGACGGCAAAGACAATTATTGTTACAACGGCATTGTTGTAAAAAAAGTAGGCTGTCAAAAATCTTACGAGATTTTTATGTTTTTTTATTTCAAGTACTGTATTTTTTAGACGGTTAAATCCTTCAGTCCAGGCCATTGCTGAAGTGCCCTCACTTCGATCTTTGATACTTACAAATGAGGGAATTGAAAACAGCAAAAACCATGCAGCCACAATCAGGGCAACCAGCTTGATATTTGTCCCGTCCATTGCCACAGGAAGAACAATTGCAAGACACCCCAGGCCTCCAAGATATCCAAGAGCCCAGCCTGCACCGGATAGTCTGTCAATTTTATCAGGGGGCACAAGTTCGGGTAAAAAACTGTTGTAAAAAACTGTTGATGCCTCAAAGCCCGTAAGGGCAATAATAAAAGCGGCCATTGCAAGTAAAACTGTTCCTTGTCCTGTAAGTGACAATGTTGCAGTTGCAGCGATAGACATGAGTGCAAAAAATACCCAGAAAAATCTCTTTTTACCGGATAGATCCGCAACAGCACCTAAAAAAGGAGCCATCAAAAAAACCAGCGCGGCACCGGCAGAATTTGCTATCCCCCAAAGTTTATCAGAATATCCGGGGAGCTCATTGCCAACAACAACATTTTTAAAATATATTACATAAACAGCAGTAACAATTACTGTGGGAAATGCCGAATTGGCAAAATCATAAAGAGCCCATGCAAAACGCTCTTTTTTTGTTGATGAATACTTTTTCATTTAATCCCAAGATAGACAAAATGACGAGGGCCGCCTTTACCGCTGTTGTTAACCCTGACCTTAAACCCTGCCCTTGCCAGTCTGCTTTCAAAACCTCTGTCTTCGCCTTCAGTCCAGACCGAAAGAACACCTTTTTTTGCAAGAGCATCTCTAGTGGTTTTTAAAGCATCAAGACCGTAGAACGGATGAAACGGATCTCTGTTTGCCTCTGTTGTCCCCTCGTACATATCAAGAATAATTGCATCAAACGCCATGCTTTTAGATGTAGATGCAATCAGTATGGTCTCTTTTGCATCACCATCTATTAAAGTAACTCTCGAGTCATTAAGTGCACTGTTATTTATTTCAGACAAATACTCTCTGCACCACTTTGAAATAACGGGATTGAGCTCTACAACAGTAACCTCAGCATTTTCAGGCAGATTTTCAAGAGCCGCTTTCAAGGTATATCCCATCCCCAGACCGCTAACCATCACCTTTGGGCTTTTAATACTTTTTATAATATTACACGCCTCAACAGCCAAAACCTGTTCAGTTAATGAGAGGTGACTGTTCATGAGAATCTGATTATCAAGCTTGATAATATATTCTGAGTCTCCTCTTTTAAAAAGCTGGAGAAGGCCATCAGCTGTTTTCTGTTCGTCTATTTTTTTAATTGGCTTCATTTGTAACTTTAACCGGCAGTGCCTGTTTCAGATGAGCCTGAAATGTATATGAACTGTCAAAATCCTTTGGAATCTCTGTAAAAATAACTTTAAAAGTCTCATTAAAACCACTCTTTACTTTGCAGTTAAAAACCTCTTCTCCATCATTATAAAGCTTAATAATATTACGGTTTCTTGTAGCGCCAATTTTTTTATCAGAAACAATTATCCCGCATGGAACCGCAGTAGTTGCGACAACGTTTCTGGCTTTATCTAAAAGAACGCCTTCTAAAATAACGTGTTGGAGCTCATAGGGTGAATTATTCTGAAGAGAACCTGTAATAATACCAACGAGACGTTCTTTTTTAAGCCCTTTTCTTAATCTTAGCGGATATCCCTTTTCGAGAAGAACAGGTACCATGGTAAAAAGATCCCGGGACTTCTCTTCCTGTGTTAATAACCCGAAAGTACGCTTAACCTGTTCATCAAATTTATTAACCGAAATCGTCCAGTCATTTGCAGCAGCCACAAACACAAAGAAACCTAAAACGGAAAAAAAGAGTACTGCAGCAAATATTGATTTTCTCTTTTGAGCCTTTGCAAATTTATTCAGTTCAAAATCTGACAAATCAAGAGGTGCTCCTGATGTCCAAGCGTCCTGAGCATTGGAAACTGGTTGGGAAGTTGGCTCTGACTGCTGTTTCAAACTGGCTTCCTGAACCTGATACATAACATGTGTAGGCTTTGTCTCTTCAGAATAATCTCCGGTACCTTTAAATTCAAGATTTGGAAGATTCCTGGGACTTAACAGCTCAATATATGTTGAGTCTTCAGGTTTAGAGGCAATCTCATCATTAAGACGCACCAGCTCAACAGATAGAAGAAATGTACATTTACACCTCACACATCTCATTTTGTGAGCTGAACGATTGCCTGTGGGTCTTGGAAGTGAATCCCCCGGCAAATTATAAAGTGTTGAACACTGTGGACATTTAAATTTCATCTCTTCACCTTCTTGTTGCCGTACCTCTGATACTCATAAATGAGAGCCTCTGCAAGCCAGTTTCCAATTTTTCTTGCTCCGGCCTGAGTCGGATGAATAAAATCACCGCCACCAAGACCACTTACACACCATTTTGCCATGCTTCCTGTTCCACCCATGGCACTAAAGGTATCAAAAAATGCACATCCGTGAGCAAATGCAACCTCTTTTTGTGCAACACTCAGTTTCACGGGCATCTTTTTGGATTCAAGCCCTCCTGCTTCGGCAATTTTTGCCTGATCAAGAGGTCCCACAACAAGACATGAAGCTGTTTTAGATGATGAAGTAACAGTGTCAAGCACTGCCGAGAAATCCCTTTTATACTCCTGCAGATTCAATGATTTATTAGCCCCTTCATTAGCTCCCATCATTATAATTACCAATGATGGCTCTCTATATGTAATTTCCTTCTGCCACATGCCACCATCCATTCTTGCTAAATTAGTACCGCTGGCTCCATTTACAGAGAGACTATCATAAACTACACCACTTTGACCATTTTCCAGAATAACCCCAAAAAGTCTAACAATACCGTCACTATTTGTTTTTATCATCAATTTTGATTTACCAAGCTCTACATCAACCTTGCGATGCATAATCTTCTTTTCGTCTCCCCTTGTATCAACCTTTTCCCTGAACTGATCATCAATTAATACATCAAAAGTTCCGCCGGTTGAGTGCTGAAGATAGGATATATCAAAACTGCTGACCTCCCGCCCCTGCAAACCTTCATCTGCTGTGGAAACCCATGCTTTTGCACTGCCTTTTCGATTTGCGATAAAGGCAACCCCTCCAAGCCCGTAAAATCCATCAGGTAACGGAGATGATGTAAAAGGGTGAATCTTCCACTTGTCTGTCACTCCTCCCTGTTCAACACCAATATGATGATACCAGCTCCAGGGCCTCAATAATAAAACAAAACCATGTCCTCCATCACCAAAACGATTCTGTAATATACCCCTGACTCTTCCAGACAGTTCATCAGTTGTTAAAATAGAATCACCATAGTGAAGAATTCTAAGGGGATGGGATAATGTTCCAATATTAAGTTTCTGCAAATCCTCGACAAAATGAACCATGGCACTGCCATCAGAATATTCAAGAGGCTGTCTTGGATTTACAATATATTTCATATGATTGAAAAGATCCGCATCAGACTCAAAAACTGTACTGTCAAGACTGCCGGTATTTTTTAATGCACCTATGGATGAGGATGTATTATGAGCAGAAAAATTTGTCTTTAAACCAAAATATTCAATATTAACATAAAATGAAACCGCCCCAAAAAGTGCAAACCAGAAAAGAGCCATAACCGTTTTGTATGGAAGATTGGAATAATCATATTTTTTAACAGTAAACATTTAACTCTTTATTACACTATTATTAAACTTTAAATCTACAATTTTAAATTTGAAATTACATCTGTAAGACCTGACATATTTTCAGGATAATTAAAAACCGGACTCTGAATCTCAGTTACACACATAGAATATCCAAAGAGACCTTTGTATTCATCAATATCTTCGCCCATTTCACTAAGCTGCTTGAGATAACCGGCTACAGATGTAGATTCAATAAATGTCAGCTTGCCCATCTGATCAATAATTGGGCTGTGAAATCTGTTTTTATCATGATCAAATTCGAGAATCCTTCTCCCGTCATCTGTAATACCAATTACTCTGAACTCTGTACTTTTTCCAACAGCAGGAAGATTTATAATATTCCGGTCAGTTGATAAAAATGATTTTCCATTACGCTCTAAAGTTGCGGCTATTGAAGCTTCAGAGTATTCTGGAGACATATAAATATTATTAAAATCTTCACCATTTCTAAATG
>JAFGVO010000278.1 GCA_016937935.1 Deltaproteobacteria bacterium
GCCAAGTGATAAAAAAGCAAAAAAACGGCACAACTGGCCGGCACAAATCGGCACGTGCCACCCTTTTAACATCCTCCGTCCCTGTTTTTCTTGTTTGGGGGTTGTTTGTTTTAAATATTAAGCCAGGTGTGAAGTGCTTTTGTTAGTTTATCCAGTTTTATAGGTTTTGATATGTAACCATTCATTCCAGCTTCAAAACATCGCTGTTTATCTTCTTCCATTACATGTGCAGTAATTGCAATTATTGGAAGTTTGGAATTTGAATAATTTTGTAAGGATCTTATTTGCTTTGTAGCTTCAATTCCGTCTAAAACCGGCATTTGAATATCCATAAAGACAAGATTATATGAGGTTGTTTTAATTTTTTGAACAGCCTCTAATCCATTGGAGGCTACTTCTACATCAAGATTGAATTCTGATAATATTTCTTTAAACACAATCTGATTAGTTATGTTGTCTTCAACAAGTAATACTTTAAATGTAGTGCTCTGAGACTCTTCTGTTCGAGCAGGAAAATATGAATGTGAAAATGAGTTTTGCAAATTTATATTTTCACTTTTATCGTTAACTTTAAATTGAAGTGAGAAGTAAAAATTAGATCCCATTTTAATTGTACTGTCTACTCCAAGTTTTCCGCCCATGAAGTTTATCATTTCATTAGCTATTGAGAGACCTAATCCTGTGCCACCATATTTTCTTGTCGTAGAGGAGTCAGCCTGATTGAACTTATCATAAAGTTCATTGATCTTTTCAACCGGCAGTCCAATTCCAGTATCAATAACAGAGAATTGAATAAGGTTGTGTCTGTTTTTTACAGTTTCTATCAGCTCTGTTTTGAGGGTGACATTGCCGTGTTCTGTGAATTTTGCGGCATTATCTAAAAGGTTGTCGATTATAATTTTAAGGCAGTTATCGTCTCCAATGATTGTAGAAGATATGGATGAATCAAAATCAAAATTGAATTTAATATTTTTTGATTCGAAAACGGGTTTGATAATATCAATTGATTTTTGAAGAAGAATTTTAAGATTAAAAGGGTTTTCCTTTAGAGTAATTTTATTAGATTCAATTTCTGAAATATTTATAAGTTTATCAATTACATTTAATAGATATGTACCACTTTCAATTATAGTATCAGAATAAAGTTTCTGTTTTTCAGTGAGTTCTGTATTTGACAATAGTGTAGACATCCCAAGGATTCCATTTAAAGGAGTTCTTAATTCATGACTGATATTTGCAAGGAATCTGGTTTTTGCAGCATTAGCGGCCTCAGCGGTTTCTTTAGCAATAGCAAGTTTTTGCTTCTGAAGGATTTCATCATCTCTAAATTCTTTAATATTGTGATGCATTATATTTAGAGTTTCAATAATGGGATAAAGAGGATTTGAACTATCAAATTCAATAATATCAGGCCTGTTTTCATCCCAGACAAAATCTCCAATAAGTTCTTTTACGTTTATAATTTCATTTTTTGAAATGGAGTATGAAATTTCAGAATCCGGGTTTTGATCTGAATCTGGAAATTCAATTTGATTACTCATTTCGAATAGTGCTTCTTTGAGCGTCGAAAAGATAAGCAGTTTGTCTTTAAAAATTCGATTGGCAAATGAGAGGGTAATTCTTTCAAAGTTGGAAGATGCAATTATTCCACGTTTAATTGGAAAATTATGATACATATTGTCAAATTTTAAAAGAATGGAAGCAATGTGTTGTCGTGCAACAAGGCTGGTTGATGTTATTTTAGAAAAGTCACCAAGTCTGTAGATCGGCGTGTTCCATTTGTTGGCAATTGTATATATTTTTTCAATAATTGGTAAAGCTTCATCAATATACTCTTTTGATAAAACACCTTCTAAAGAGAAAACAACCAGTTTGTAAGGAATAACCTGATAATAGTATCGTGCTTTGCCGTCACTTGAACGGTATTCAAAATCTTTATTAAATTCCAAATCAGAAATATCCATTTTTAATTTTGGAGCTTCAGGAGGGAAACTTGAGGTTCTGTTTTCTTTTTTATTTAGGTTAACACTGAATATTACAGCATCTTTAAAAGACTGGAAAATACAAACCTGCATTAGATGGTCATATCGGATGGTTGCAGTATTCAGGAGCTGGCGTACAAAAAAACCAATATTACATGAAATATAAGCAAGCTGTACAGGTGCAGAGCGTACAAGATATTCTTTTCTTTTTCTTGCCTGACTCATTCTGGGTCTTCCAGACAGATTTTCATAGTCAACAATTTCAATAAACGGGGTTTCTATTTGAAGCTGTTCTATAAATTTCTCTCTTAAGCTATAATATGCATCAGCGTCAAACTCGCGCATAGTTCCAGAGGGTCTTGCATAAATAATGTTGTTTCCGATTTTTAAAAAAGAAATTTTATAATTTTCAGATATTTTAATATCTATCCATTTAGGATGTTGAATAATTGTCAGTCCGGTAAAACTGCAGATAGATGTTTTAACAGTAATATTTTCAATATTCATCGCAAAAAGTTATATCATGAGTTATCTGAATTGTTAACATAACAATTAAAAATATGGAATTTATTCAACTTTAAAAAGAGAAACAAGTTCATTTATTTGCATAAAAGGAATAGCAGAGTCTGCTGCTTCCTGTATTTTAGAAGCTAAAGATGTATCTCCAAGGAGAAGTGCTCCGGAGATTAATCCATCTTTTAAAATAACTCTGTAATATCCATTGCTGTTATTAATTTCATGAATCATAAAACTGCCATCATCAACATTTACCATTCCAATGCTGAATAAATCCACATCTAAAACTTTTAATCGATTAGAACTTTTAATGGGAGTAAATGGAGTATTGCCACCAGAGGCATTAATGCCTGCAATTTTACCCTGGATATAAGCAGCAGGCCATATTCCATACATGGTTCCTCTGTGCTCAGTGCAATCCCCGGCTGCGTAAATAAATTGATTTGAAGTGAGAAGAGTATCATCAGCTAATATACCTTTATCAACTTTAATATCAGCAGTTCTTGCAAGGTAACTGTTAGATCTTATTCCTGTTGAAATAAGTATAATATCAGCTTTTACAATTGTTTCGTCTTCTAAAATAACACTATCAGCAACAGTATCACCGGAAATTTCCTTTGTCTGGGCCATTGTAAGGACATTAATATTTTTACTGCCAAGATGGCCCATTAAAATGTTGCCGGCTGTCTCATTTAACTGTCTTGGAAGAACCCATTTGTAGTTTTCAAGTACTGTTACACTGCAGCCTTTCCTGGAAAGTGCACCCGCAGCTTCAAGACCTAGAAGTCCGCCGCCAATAATAACTACAGAGCTGTTTTTATTGGCTTTTTCCAAAATATTATCAGCATCAGTTATAGTTCTAAGTGAAAAGACATTTTTTTTATCGGCACCTTTAATTGGAGGAATAAACGGATGGGCTCCAGTTGCGATAATTAAACGGTCATAGGATAGTTTGTGTTTTGAAGATTCACCTGCGTAAGAAATTTCTTTACTTTCAACATTGATTGATTGAGCTATTCCGTGAATAAGTTCCACTTTATTTTGTTCAAACCAGCTACGGCTGTTCATTACAAGATCATTTTTGTCAACTTCTCCTGCGAGATATCGTGTCAGGTTAAGTCTGTAATATGGTAAATCTGTTTCATTGGTAATAACCGTAACAGAAATATTTTTTCCATTTGAGGCTTCTTTAGCTGCAGTCATTCCTGCAACACCACTGCCTATAATTACAATTTTTAAAGATGGTGAAGTATCTTCGTTGTCATTATTTTCAATTTCAACAGGAGAAAAATGTTCTGCAGGGACGGCGCATACAGGACAGGTATCAGGAGGAAAGTCACCTTCATGAATGTATCCGCATACATTGCATTTCCAGGTTTTTGTAATTTTACGTTTATATGTCAAGGGTTCTGTCTCTTCAAATTTTTCACTTGGTACACCGCATACAGGACAGGTATCAGGTGGAGCGTCACCCTCATGAATGTAACCGCACACATTGCATTTCCATAATTTTTGGTTCATTTTTTTCTCCTGCTTATGATTAATAATTTTGTTAAATGTTTAAAAATTAGAACGTCGGTCATAACTAATTAAACAGATTCTACGATAGGTAGACGAATTGCAAAATTGCTTCCTTCACCTTTTGTAGAATGTACATGAACTCTTCCGCCGTGTGCCTCAACGTACTGTTTTACAATGGCAAGACCCATTCCTGCACCTCCATGCTCTCTTGTTGAAGACTGATCTGCCTGGGTAAATGGCGCAAACAAAGCTTCAACATTATCTGTCTCTATTCCCATACCAAAATCTTCAACAGAAATTTCCAGCATGTCCGGTGTGGCGAGAAGAACAAAACCAAAACCATCTTCGGCGACATCATCCTCACTTGAAGCCATTATTTTGGCTGTTACTCTTACTCCGGCTCCTGGTGCAGAAAATTTTATGGCATTATCAATCAGATGTGAAAGTGCGGTAGTAATTTTTTCCGGGTCAAGTTGAATAGAAGGTATGGCATCTGCAATATTAACTGAAACTTTAACTCCGCGGCGCTCGTACATCTCTTTGTTTTTTTCAAGTGCAAGCCTGATTATGTCATGTATATCAGAGGGTGCCAGATTAACTCGTAAATGACCAGAGTCAACTTGAGAAAAATCTAAAATTGAAGATATAATTTTTAATAAATCATCACCTTTGTTTTTGATCGTTTCAATAAATTGTTTCTGTTCAGCTGTAAGAGTTCCGGCAATTCCCTCAGTAAGCATGTCACTATACCCGATAATTGAGGTCAAGGGAGTTCTTAGCTCATGGCTTACCATTGATAAAAAATTAGATTTTCGTCTGTCGAACTCTTTTTTCTGATCAGAGATCTCTTCAAGTTTTCGATTTTGTTCTGACAGCTCTCTATAAGATTCTGCAATCATGGCTGTATGCATATGGCTTGTAATATTTGTTTTATGTACAGCAAAAAATATACAATCAAGAGTTGATTTAACAATATCAGCCAGCTGGATGATCTTTTTGTGTGGGTATCTTGGCAGTCTGGTATAGGTCTCTTTTAATCGCTGCACGTCAATGTTGGAATCAAGTGATAAACACTGGTCTGGAATTTTGTCGAGGGTTTTTGGAAAAAAAGGTCCGATGACCAGTTTACCTAGTATTTTTGACTGAAATAAAATTGGAAGTATTAAATATTCAAATCCGCAAAAACAGGTAACAGTAACAGGTGAAGTCTGTGGAGATTTAAATTCAGTTGATTTAACTCTCTGGCGAATAACTAGACACTGATTGCGGCTTTTTGTGAAGCCGTTTAAATATTTGCAGGCTTGATTTTCGATTGTTTTTTCAAGGATGAGATCATTGTTTGCATTGAAGATTCGTAATGGAATGTGAAATGTTACAAGAAAATTTGCAAAGACCTCCGCAAGAGTTTCATGTTCAATAAGTTCTTCTAAAGATGTGTTAAAAGTTGGCTCAATGGGATCCATATAAGACCTTTACTTGGACATTTGTCGTTTTAGGGTATTAATAATTGTATTGCCGTCAACTTTAAATTTTCCTTCTAAATCATGCCAGGTATTTAGTCTCTTCCAGGTTAATTCCAGGAGGCCTAAAAAAGTTTCTATTACGCCTTCTCCTGTTGTGGCTACAGCTTTATAGATTGGTTCTCTGCCTTTTTGAGCAAGCATATCAATCTCTTGATCAGATCTGATATTCGGAAGATCTCTTTTGTTAAATTGGATAATTACCGGCATTCCCTTCATATCCATACCGTTTTCTGTAAGATTTTTTTTTAGATTTAAAAAAGATTCTCTGTTTGCAGCAGTTTCCGATACTTGCGAATCTGCAATAAAGGCAACGGAGTCAGCTCCCTGAAGAACCAGCCTTCTAGTGGCATCATGTATGACCTGCCCCGGAACTGTAAAGAGTTTCAGCGCAATGGTGATACCTGACTCGGTTTCGAAATTCATGGGAAGAAGGTCGAAGAAAAGGGTCCTGTCATTTTTTGTTTCCAGAGTCATCAGTCTGCCTCTGCTTGATGGGGCAACCTGTCTGTGAATGTAGACAAGATTTGTTGTTTTACCACTGAGCCCGGGACCATAGTAAACAAGTTTCAGCTGTATTTCTCTTTTTTCAAAATCAATCTGCACTGGAATGAGTCCTTATAAATAGTAAATTTCATATTTGATAGTAACCTTTTTTGTATTCCATCACAAAGACAATAATAATAAAAAAACTTTAAAATTTAACTGCATGATTAATTTTTTTTTATTTTAAAAATGTGATTTATTTAACCTGGGTTTTAACTATAAAAAAAGATTTTTCAGGGTCACAATTATCATATAAAGCAAATTTTGTTAATGATTACGGCAACCTCCATTAGGGTGGGTAGTTGATTTTTAAAATTGATATTAGGGTTAGGGTTGTTTCATTTTTGAAATAAAAATTACATCTTTACTGAAATAGCCAGTATAAACATGTTTTGATAATATAGGGTATTGATTAAAAAAAATATTATGTTATTATTCTTCACATAACTATTTTGTACATGAGTGTGCAAAACGTATCTTTTAAAAGGGGAGCATTGTTATGAATCAGAAAAGTAATAAGGGAGCAAACAGCGTTGTAGAGCAGGTTGAAGAGATGGCTCAGGAAGTAGTACGCAGGCTTGAAATATTAAGTGGAAGTAAAGTTCCTGATGAAATTTCATATGGTCAGTACAAGGTGTTGTCTGTAATTAATAATCACGGACCAATTTCTGTTGGTACACTGGGTCGCCTTGTTGGTTCTGCACAGAGCACAACTTCTGAAATGATTGCAAGACTTACAAAGGCAGGTCTTGTGACAAAAGTAAGAGGACCTTATGATGGCCGCGTGGTTGTAGTTGATTTAACAGATCAGGGGCGTCAGCTTATGCGCAGAAGACGCAGTAAAATCAGAGAAGGCTATCATGGAATGTTTGGTCGTCTTTCCAAGGCAGAGCAGGATAGTGTTGTTGCAGCTCTTAAAAATCTTGATGAGATTTTAAGCAAATTAGCCAGTTAATAATATTGGGCGACTATTTTTTCTGCAATTTAAGATTAATATATCCAAATTAATCATATGTATCCTTGACACTCATCTATTACATGGATAGATCCATTCTTCCCTTGACTTATCAGGGAGTATTCAGGAGGTATTTTTTTGTCTTCAACAGTAAATAAAATTAATGAAGTATTAATTGAACTGAAAGTTACAGTTCCCGCTGATAAAATTAAGGGTATTGTAGACGAACGTTTAAAAAAATTAACTAAAACAGCAAAAGTGCGCGGGTTTAGAAAAGGGAAGATTCCTTTTGGAGTAGCCAAAAGAATGTTCGCCCCGTCCCTGTACATTGAACTGGTTCCAGATCTTTCTTATGAGGCATTTCTCGCAGC
>JAFGVO010000279.1 GCA_016937935.1 Deltaproteobacteria bacterium
CAGGGTAAATATTTCAGGAACCCGCCCAAAAAATGTCTTTGCAAAGGATATTATTCTCGAAATTACAAGGCAGCTTACCGTAAACGGCGCAACTGACTGTGTTGTTGAATACAGAGGTCCTGTAATTGATGGAATGACTATGGAAGAGCGAATGACAATTACCAATATGGCAATTGAGTCAGGGGGAACTTCGGGTATCTGCATGCCGGATATGACAACTGTTGAATATCTATGGGAGTTTATTAAAGAGGATTATAAAAACGATAAACTGACCGCACTTGATGATTTTAAAAAGTGGTGGTCAGATGATGATGCAGTATATGAAAAAATAATTGATATTGATGTATCAACCCTCTCTCCCCTCTCAACTGTGGGCTACAAACCTGACCAGGTTAAAGAGTTGAAAGATCTGAAGGATATTAAAATTAATCAGGTTTACATCGGTTCATGCACAAATGGACGTCTTTCGGATTTAAGAGAGGCTGCCAAAGTTGCCAAAGGACACAAGCTTGCTAAAGGAGTCAGAGGAATTGTTGCACCTGCAACCACTAAAATTTATAGAGAAGCCATGAAAGAAGGTCTTCTGGAAATTCTGATGGAAGCGGGATTTATGGTTACAAATGCAACCTGCGGTGCATGCCTTGGAATGTCAAACGGCGTTCTTGCCCCTGGAGAAGTCGCCGCTTCAACAACTAACAGAAATTTTAACGGTCGCATGGGAAAAGGCGGAACGGTTCATTTAATGAGTCCTGCAAGTGCTGTTGCATCAGGAATCAATGGATACCTGACAGATCCCAATACCATAACCGAATAGCAGATAAGGAATAAAACAATGAAAACATTTGGTGGAAAAGTACTTTTTTTAAACCGCTCAGATATTAATACAGATGAGATTATTCCCGCAAAATATTTAACAGAAGTTGATAAAGAGGCTCTTGGACCTCACATGCTTGAGGATCTTAAACTTGATGGATTTGATCCGGAGTCAAAAGTGACAAAAGAGGCTTCAGTTATAATTACAAGAGAAAATTTTGGTTGCGGCTCTTCTAGAGAACATGCACCATGGGCACTGGAAGTTAATGGAATTACAGCAGTAATTGCCAAAAGTTATGCCAGAATTTTCAGACAGAACATGTTCAACTGCGGCATGCTTTCGATAGAACTGGATGACACTCAAATTGACGAATTGTTTAAATTTGAAAATGAAAATGATTTAACATGCACAATTGACATTGACTCAAGAACCATTGAACTTTTAAAAAACAGTGATTCTATTGCTAAAATTTCCTTTAAACTGGGTCAGTTTGAAGATGCTCTTGTCAAAGCAGGTGGATGGGTTGAATATGCAGATAACAACCTATAAAATTAATGGGTAATTTTTAACTTTTTAATAATAAAAAATACCAACTTTAAATTAAACGCTACTGTAAAAAACATCTGTAAACACTTGCCCTATTTTTGTAAAAATGATTAACTGTAACCGGTTTGCATTTTTAATATGCAAGCAAACAAACAATTGCTTTATATGACTATAAATTCTGGAGTTATTATGCAAATTCATACAAATCACATTGGATACTCAATTAAATCACCCAAGAAGGCTGTAATTAAAACTACTGTTGACACACCTTTAAAACCGGTCAAATTTGAGGTGATTGACAAAAATGACGGCGCTGTTGTTTTATCAGGCGTTTCTGAAAATTCAGGCACGGTTGACAAGTGGAAAAACTGGCAGTTTCAAACTATCGATTTTTCTGAAGTTAATAAAAAAGGTAAATATTTTATCAAGGCGGAAGGTGAAATTTCCCACGACTTTGAAATTAAAGATAAACCTGTCGAAGAAACTATTTCTGACATAATCTACTATTTTAAAAGTCAGCGCTGTGCAGACAGATGGGATAAAAAAGATAAAAATCTTCCCGTTTTTAACGAAGATAGAACAGTGGATGTTCACGGAGGCTGGTATGATGCAAGTGGCGATGTCAGTAAATATCTGTCACACCTTTCATATGCAAATTTTATGAACCCTCAACATATTCAAATGGTAATATGGGGAATGTTTAAAGCGTCGGCTGATTTAAACAAGAAAAACACAGAACAGTTTTTTGGCACTGAAAAAATTGCAAGCAGACTTTTTGACGAAGCCATGTACGGAAGTGATTTCCTTGTAAGAATGCAGGATCCCTGCGGAGCTTTCTATATGACAGTTTTTGACCAGTGGACTGCAGACATCGATAACAGAATGATTTGCGAATACGTTGGCCAGGATGGACGACGATTTGACACATGGCAGTGTGCGTACCGACAAGGTGGCGGTGTTTCAATTGCTGCATTGGCAGTTGCTGCAGCAACCGGGCAAAGTCGCGACTATGATTCAAAAAAATATCTTGAAACCGCAATTAAAGGTTTTGATCACCTTGAAGAAAATAATTTAAAATATTGCAATGATGGTAAAGAAAATATCATTGATGACTACTGCGCCTTAATGGCTGCAACAGAGCTTTATACAGCTGCTAAAGAGCAGCGTTTTATGGATGCTGCCGCAAAACGGGCAAAAAATATTATCAGCCGCATTTCATCAGACGAAAATTACTCAAACTTTTTATTTGCAGATAACGAAGGTAAAAGAACCTTTTTTCATGGGGCTGATGCCGGACTTCCGGTTGTTGCACTTTTAAATTTTGAAAAAATATCTGATAATACAGAACTCAATAAAGAGATTCTTGACGCAGTTAAAAAAATTATGACTTTCGAACTGGAGATCACTAAAGAGGTGACAAACCCGTTTGGATATCCCCGCCAATATGTAACAGATGCAGAACGCAATAAAAGAGGAAGCTTTTTTATCGCTCAGAAAAATGAGACCGGATACTGGTGGCAGGGTGAGAACGCAAGACTTGGTTCTCTTGCAACCGCAGCCAGATACACAGCACGCAAATTTGATGGAGAATTTGCAGAACAGCTTGAAACATATGCTGAAAACTGCATCAACTGGCTTTTAGGTTTAAATCCATATGACACATGTATGCTGCAAGGCAGAGGTCACAATAATGTTGTATATGAAGAGGGTTATCCAAGCGCACCAGGTGGGATGTGCAATGGAATCACAGCAGGCTTTGTTGATGAACATGACATCGATTTAAACCCCGAAGAGCCCAAAGTCGCAACAACCGGCGACCACAGATGGCGCTGGGGCGAACAGTGGATTCCCCATAGCGGATGGTACATTCTTGCAGTCTCTGCCGAAAATAACTAATTACGAATTAGTAATAATTTAGTCCCACAACATTTTGTATTGATAGATAGTTTTGTTTAAACTGTCCTGCAGACCGGCGAGAGTTTTACTTTGGGGGAACGCTTTCAGCCCCTTTTCAAGCCAGTCAACTGACTCTTTAAACATTCTGCGTTCATAATATATTTCAACTAGTTTGATGTATGCACTCTCCCTTGTAACACTGTTTTGACTGTAAATTTCAAGTTCAAGTTCATTAATAATTTTTGAAGTTCTCTCAAAAGTTAATGAGCCAAGTCTGTGTCTTCTATTATCCTGGAGTGTAACTTTACTATCTGACAAAACAGGATCTTTTACAAAATCTGCAAAGATTGAAAAAGTAATAAATACAAGAAAAGAGCCGAACAGAGCAAATTTAGTACTTGAAATTTTCATCGGCACCCTGCCCTGTTGTCCCGGCATTTTTTTACAACCATCCAAAAAGCATCTTCAGCAATTTTAATATTATCAACCGCATACTGATCATTTGATTCCAACAATGTCATGAGCTTGTGCTCCATGGCAAAACTGCGCTGAACTTCGCTTTTGTCTGTGGCTTTAACACTTGTTAACCCGTTTAACAGAACAAAAACATCAGGATCTCGGCTTAAAGAGTAGGGAATATTAAATTTTTCATGTCCGGGATCTCTTTTGGAATAAGTTTTATAAATATCTTCATCAACCGGAGTTTTAGCAATTACGGAATCTGTCAATCCAAGCAGATCAAGAACAGGCAGGTTTGAATAATATCCAAGAGCTCCAATATGTGATGATGCAACAAGATTTTGATGAGACAGTTCTTTACCAAGTGAAAGCCCGAGTTTTCCAGCATTGGTTATCCAGAAGATACCGTGTCCAGATTTTAACATCGTTACTTTAAAAGATACTAAAGAGACGATCACCACTATAGATGCAGGTGCAATTATTGAGATAATCTTTTGGCCATAATATTTTTTTATAGATATTAAAGAGTATATTTGCTGAAGTCCAATGGCTGAAAGGAGGGCCATAAATGGAAAAAGTGAAACGAAAAATCTGTGGTTTTCAAAAAAATCTCCACCGATAAAAATAAAATAAACCATGTTCCATATTATAAACAGATAGATTTGCCTTATTAGATTTCTTTCATGTTGAAATTCTTTATCATTAAAAATTGCCATCACTGCCGGTATCAGGCTTAAGAAAAAAACTGGATTGTCAGTAATGAAATTTCTTATATAATTTAGCCCCATAGATAGATGGGCAAAGCTGAAACCCATCTTTAAAACTGCAGTATTTGGAAGAAGCTGACCATAATAATATATTCTGAAAATTTCATATAAAAAGGGAAATATTGCAAGTGCAGATAAAAATTGAAATCTGGATCTTATGCGTTGTCTGTTCATTTGTAAAACAACAATCATTATTACTGCGTCAGGTCTTGAAAGAAATGTCAAACCAGCCATAACCCCGCTAAGATAATGGCTGCCTCCCTTTTCGCGCTCTACAAAAAATCGGGAAAATGTAGCAACAATTAAAAAAGTAAATAAAAAAGTCTCCATGCCTGATGTTGCCCAGAACATCACCCAGGGCTGTACAAGAATAAATAGTCCGCAGCTTATACGTAAAAGGGGATGGGTATAAAGACCTTTAAAATAAAGCACTGATAAAAAGGTGGCAATTGTAAAAAATGTTCCAAGCAGTGTTGCACCATGGAGAATTTCAATGTGAGCAAACTGACAAAGTGTAAGGAGAGCCAGCCACAAAGGACTTGTAAAACCTTCAACCCGTTCATTGATATTAAAAACAGGTCCATGGCCCGTTACAATGTTATTTGCATATCTGAAAAATATAAATGAATCATCAGCAAAGGTAAAATGATGAAGATATGTAAAAAAACAGATCCATACAGTCCCTGCAACTGCAAAAAAGGCCAAAAGCTTTGAATTTTCGTATTTGCTGTAATTATTAATCATATCACTTTATGAACATAGGATAAAACCCCTGCTCCAACCTATATTTTTTTACATAATTTTTATCTTTTTTAATGTCCGGCTATTTTGATAAAAGCATCGGTCTACTGCCACCAGACCAGCTTTAAAAGTTTATTGTGATCATACCACTAACTTCAGTAAGCCAGACTGTCGTTTGTAATTTTTTTTTTGAGTCC
>JAFGVO010000280.1 GCA_016937935.1 Deltaproteobacteria bacterium
AAAACAAGTGTCAGCCAGGTAAAAATCAAAAAGAGAGTTTTGCCGGTTTTTCCAACCTCACGCTCAATAATCTCTCCGATAGATTTACCATCTGTTCTGATTGAGGCCACCATGGACGCAAAATCGTGAACTCCTCCCAAAAAAACCACGCCGATGATAATCCACGCAAAAGCCGCACCCCAGCCAAATACAGCGGCTGTTACAGGTCCGATAATTGGCGCAGCTCCTGCAATTGAAGCAAAATGATGCCCCGCAAGAACTGGTACTTTGGCAGGTACATAATCAATATTATCCCGATGTCTGTGAGCCGGAGTAATATTTTTGTCATCAACTTCCATACGTCCGGCAATTCTGCGACCGTAAAAAAGATATCCCCCCACAAAAAATATAAAAGCACCGATAAGTAATACTGAGCCGCTCATAAAATTTCTCCGGAATATTAAACCAGACATTCTATAATGCGACTCCTTAAAAAAATCAAACCCCAACACGCTTATTTTAAATTCCGACTTGTTTAGAAGATTAAAACCCATTATCATTTTTCTCTGTAATTTTTACTTTTGGAGATATCATGGAAATATGTCTGACTTGTGGAACAATAAAAAAATCAAGTGACACCCAATGTAGCGTTTGCGAAACACCATACGAAGAAAACACAGCAGATGTTTCACCTCCGGGTGATGATTTATGTATTGCCCGATTTAACGGACACTTTGAATGCCGAAGCTGCGGACATGGAGTGGCCCTTAACGGTCTAGACAAAGATGGAAATATCCTTTGCGGAAAATGCGGAATCGAACAGGCATTCAACTGGGACAACTGGGACAGTATCCTTACACATGCACACAACACTGCCGATTTTGCAGGATGGAACAAGCCCCAGGCAAACAGTCCCCTTTGGAAAGGCCTTGCTGAAGAAATGGGAGAAGATACCGCCGAAATGTTTAAGAGAATCGGTGATTCCCGCAGTATTCTTTCCCTTAGCGACGGCGCATTCAGAGGACTTTCATATGAAGTGGAGGCAAGCCCCGGATATCCAATTTGTGAGCAGTGCAAAAAGCCATTAACTATTAAGATTGAAAAATCATCTTTAAAAACAGCCTGTAGTGAGTGTTCACTGGCAGCAACATATGAAATTCCATCAAACAGAAAAGCCTACTCACCTTTAGAAGGGATTATTTCTTTTGAAAATCGTACAGATGCATTGGAGGTAAAACAGGAATCATCTAAAGGTGGAGCAGCACTTGCTATAACCTGTCCCCAATGCGGAGGTGCACTTGAAAACATTAAAGCCGGAACCATTACAAAGTGTCCTTATTGTTATACATCCTGCCATATTCCCTCGAGAATTTTTCAAAAAACAACCGGAAAAGTAAATAAAGAAGCCCCCTGGTGGCTCGTATTTAGAGGGCCATCGAAAGCCCGCAGCAAATCAAACTCCAGAGTAGAAATAATTAAACACAAAAAAGCACTGGAAAAACAAAAAATGCTTGAAGATATGGAACAGGCTGAAAAGGAAGAGGCTTACAGACGTAAGGCAAATAACAGGATTATCCTGATTGTAGCATTAATCTTTATTGTAACTCTAACAGCCGCATTTGTCTTAAACCGATAAAAGTAAATATTAAAAGAATACCCGACAGGTATGCTCATTGGTAATATCTTTTGCCATACCGCCGAAGCCTTTTGACAATCCAATAGTTAATTATAGAGTTATTAAAAAAATAGTGAGTAGTATGCTGAATTAAAAAATATTATTTAGGTTGAGCAGGAGCAGGAGCCGGAACAACAGCAGGACGTTGGGGAGGACCTGCATTTTTATTCTTTTCCTTGTACTCGACAAGTAATTTGTGAGCACGTTTCATTTTCTCAATCTCGGCAGCCTGATCTGCTGGAGCAACAGGCCCGGGACCTGCACTGCCGCAAGAACCTGCAGGAACAGGTGCAACAGCTTCTGAAGGATCAACTTTCATCTCTTTGTTACACCCTTTTGCCTCAGGATTTGCAGCACAAAACTCGGATTTTATCTGCTGAGGAGCTCTTGCACGCATTTCTGTACGATTATTCAGCAGCCAGGATGGCGAACCTGTTATGCCAAGTTCTCCGGCAAGCTTAAATGACTCACTAATAAGAGCCTTGCCTTCATCACCTTCTGCACATTTACTGATAACAGCAGCGCTGATACCGCCTTTGGCACATGACTCCCAGGCATTATCTTCTTCGCGCCCTCTATTTTTTTGATATGCATCATTTCTGCATGAAATATAATCCATAAACTTATAATCTTTGCCATAATGAGCCTGAGCACATAACTGACGAATATCTTCATTTACCTCAGAAGGACCATGCATTGAAGAGAACTGTCCAGCATTTTCATTGCCAATAAAATGTATTTTTAAATCAAAATCTTTACCCTCTTTTTTAAAGTGGTCAATAACGGGAATTGTTGCATCAACAGTTCTTACTCCATATGGGCAGTGACTCATTACAAACAGATCAACTCTATTTTTAATCTCTTCGCGACATATTTTTCTGCTCTTGCAAGTATCATCATCACAATCAACCTGTCCATTGCCCGTATTATCCTTGCCATCATCACAAATCTCAGCTTTTGGGTCCCATGGCGGACGACCCTGTTTGCCAAGAGGATAAACATAATCTCCTGAATCCATTTTTTCCATGCGTCTTTTCAGTCTGGCAAATCCGGCTTCAGCTTTTTCAACATTTCCTTCAAAAACTGCAATTGGAAGAAACTGCTGTTTACTCTTCTCAAACAGAGCTTTTCCCTCTGTTTCCGAGTAATCGATAGTTTTAATCTCTGCACCTTCAAAAGTATTTCTTACAAAGGAGAGAAATCTTCTTGGGTTACAGGTTTTACCAATACATCTTTTGTCAGTTACTACTGTAACTTCAACTTTAACAGGCTCAGGAATATTTGCACAATAATCAGGTTTTGCATCCTTAAATTCCCCGCAGATAGAACGACCAAAAGATGCCTCAGTACGGCCGCCGGCATAGGGCTGGTCATTAAGAAAAATTGTAGGACTGCCTTTTGCATTTTTATCAAGAGAGAGTTTAAAAGAAGCAGCCAGAAGTTTTTTACCCTCTTCACCGTCAACACAGGTTTTTATTGCGGCAGCATCAATACCGGCACTTTTGGCGCACTCTTCCATACCTTCTGGAATTTTCTGCCAGTTTGCACTCTGACATTTTAAAAATGCAATCCACTGTTTTGTATCCCCTTTGGCATTTGCACAAATCTGCTGCAAATCACCTTTAACTTCGGGATCACCGTGCATTGACTTTAGCTCTCCATTTTGCTCCCTGCCGATATAGTGTAAATTAAAATCAATATTATCACCCATCTGCTCAAGTACAGGAATAATAGTATTAACAACTCTGGCGCCAAAGGGGCACTTAGACATTATATGAAAGTCCAGCTTAACTTTCTGTGTTACAACATTTGTCTTTTTCTCACCACTCTTGTCTGCCGAATCAGCCCCGCCACCACAACTTGCGAGCAGCCAGACAGAAAGTATAAGAATGGTAATTTTACTGATTAGTTTCATTTATAATCTCCTTAAAAAATTATTTCACATCCAAAAAGATGTTTTTAGTTTTAGCAAATCATCCGCATTAAAGCATCGTGATTTAACCAGTTAACTGGACTGGTAGTTAATCTTTTTTAAAAAAAGTTGTCAAGGTTTAGCTAGTCATACATGTAAAACAAACAACAAAAGCCACACGAAAACTTCTAAAAAAGCGTAAATATCACTCAATCCATTAACTTTCATTTTAACACTCAAACAAATAAGATTATTTCCAATAAATTATCCATCAAAGATTTTGTTTTAAATTATCTATGGGTTAACATAATATTCAGAATTTAATCCCTCATAAAGGTTACAAATTGAACAATATTAAAACAAACAAAAATACGGTTTCAGGGTCTGTTAAACATATATCTATTCCCGAAAAACTAAATGAACTCGCAGGATATTCACAAAAATGCAGCTGTGGAAGAGTGCACAGTGTTGATACAAAACTATTTGTAATTGAACACCATGCTCTTGACCAGATACCGGATGTAATAAAAAAATATGCGGCCACAGTTAAAACAGCGGGCATTTTGTCTGATCAGATTACAAGAGAGATTGCCGGCAATACAATTTCAAAGCTTTTAAAAAAAGAAGGGTTAAATATAGAGGAACTTACTCTAAAATCCCCACCCGGAGCCAGAACAGTTGAACGCCCTCATGCTACATTTGAAAACACCCTTTTTGTAGAAGAACAACTTAAACATTGCCAGATCATTATCGCAGTTGGAAGCGGAACAATCAATGACCTTGCCAAGCTTGCATCCTTCAGAATTGGAATTCCATACATAACAGTGCCCACAGCAGCATCAATGAACGGTTACACATCAGCAATTGCAGCCATTATGAAAAACGGACTGAAACAGACAATTGACTGCCACCAGCCATTGGCTGTTATTGCCGACATATCAATCATTTCAAAAGCTCCGGTACATCTTAATGCATCAGGACTTGGTGATCTTGAATCCAAACCTGTCTCAACATCAGATTTTAAACTCTCTTCACTTATTACAAACAGTTATTTCTGTGCCGCCCCTGGAGAGCTTGTTGCTAAAGCGGAAAAAAAAGCAGCCCAAAGTGCAGATGGATTGGCAAAAGGGAATGAAGACGCTGTAAAAAATTTAATGGAAGCCTTGTTGTTATCAGGATGTTCGATGAAACTTGCAAGCTCCTCAAGCCCGGCATCAGGAGGAGAACACCTCATAAGCCATCTTTTTGATATGACTGCAGAGCAGGAAAATAGAGTAGAAGGCTGGCACGGAGCCCAGGTTGGAGTTGCAACTATTGTCACGGCAACTCTTTATGAAGAACTTAAAAAAGTTGATCCTTCAACCATTAACATTCAATCACTTTTAGATAAAAGAGTGACACTGCAGCAGCATAAAGATGAAATTACTAAAAATCACGGAAGTTTTGCAGAACAGGTATTTATGGAATTTTCTAAAAAATATCCCGCCGATACAGATTATAAAAAGCGTCTGGAATTTATTACTCATAACTGGAATACTATCTGGGAAAATATTAACAGTCTAAAATCCCCCTCAGAAATCAAATCAATTTTAAAAGCCGCAGGTGCACCTGTAACAATGAAGGAACTGGGATTAACACCTGCTCATCTTCATTACAGCTTTTTACATGCGAGGGAAATCAGAGGCCGTTACACTGTTCTTGATTTTGCTGCAGATATTGGTATGCTCCAATCACTAAAAGATAAAATATTAAACAAAAGTGGCTGTTTAGACTAAAACTGCCATCCATATCAAAGGAGTTACTTTGTCTTTATTTGGTACTTTTGACACAATGCAATTAACAGATGTGCTTCAATGGATAAAAGAATCAAAAGCCACCGGACGTCTGATAGTAAATATTGAAACCGATGAAACCGACCTCATGTTTGATAAAGGTGATCTTGCAAGGATTGCTTCGGGGGAATCCCTTAGACTTGATTTTGGGCAATATCTGTTTACCAATCACCAAATCACAGAAGATGTTTTAAAAAAGATCGCTTCAAAAGATTCAAAATGCAAAGAAAAAGAGGACTATTTATGTGACAGAATATTACTAGATTACCTCTCCAGTGAAAATCTCTTAATCCAGAAACATAATTACTCATTTGAAATAATTTTAAATCTTCTGTTTTTTAAAGAGGGCAGTTTTCATTTTACAAATAACAGCCTTGATGATGATATTTTAAAAAATAAATCACTAAAGGGTCTAAATCTGTCTCCTCCTGTTTCAACACGAAGCATTCTCATGGAGGCCATGAAGAGACTTGATGACTGGCAGCGAATAAAAGAAATTTTTCCAAGTCCCTATTCTGTTGTTAGTCTTATTGATGGAGCCACTGGAGATAATCCGGTCCTAAAAAAACTTCAGGAGATAAAAAAACCTCTCTCTGCGGGGGATCTCTGCCTTGAAATGAACAAAGCACGCTTTGATGTCTATAATAATCTGTACACTCTGTTTATGGATAAAAAAATTACAATTGATGAAATAAATCCCGGAAAATCCAATTTTAAAAACATGGGTCCGGTTGAAGATCTTCTTGAAAATGCCAAAATACTTCTTGATGAGCACCAGTTTGAAGAGGCCCGGGAGGTTCTTTCTACAATTATAAGTGTTTCTCCGGGAAACAGAACTGCTCTTAATTTAATGAGCACCCTGAGAGATCTTTATATTGAATATCTTTACAAACAGATTCCACCATATAAAACCCCTGTGCTGAATGTAAACAGACATGATATTGACGGAAGGGCAATCAACAATAAAGAGCTCTATCTTGCAAACAGAATCAACGGCAAATGGGATGTGGGAATGCTTGTACTGGCAACACCTTTAGGGGAACTCGACACATTGAGAACACTTAAAAAACTTATCCATGCAGGAATTATTAAATTGATTCAGTAATCAAACAATCCCGGCAGCCTGCATTCTAAGCTCAATATCTGTAAGAAAAAACAGACAGAACAGAGCATCTTTTCTTAGTACATCGCCACTGTTTGCCCTTGTAATAATATCTTTAAACCTCACATAGTGAACCCCTGAAACCCCTAAAACAAGAAGTGCCTCATCAACAGTTTCATGGGTATCCCCCCTGTCCTTAAGATGGAGCGATAGAAGTTTGTCGCACGTAATGGCTACCTGAGTAAAATCCCCCTGCTCTATTAAATCCTCAACATCAAATATCTGATCTTTTGCGATTCCATGTTCCCACAGCTCACTCATATGTGCATTTATAGTTTCAAAGGGTGCAGGAATCTCAGAAACAGTCTTTGTGTGCCTTACAATTGCCGCAGCCAATGTAGTTGAGCTCTCTTTATCTGAATACTCCATATCATCCGAAAGTGTAGCAAACTCAAAAGAGCTTGAACTTTTATCTTTTGCAGATTTTTTAAAACTTAAATCCTTTTCAGTCCCTGTATTTTTAAAATCCAGTTCATCACTTAAAGATGTCATAGTTGAAACTGAGTCCAT
>JAFGVO010000281.1 GCA_016937935.1 Deltaproteobacteria bacterium
ACCTTAATTTGCAGGGAGATGGACTTTTTCCTCAAAGATTGATTGATTACTCTCAAATATTAATCGATTCCGGTAAAAAAACTAATCTGACAGGAGCAAAAAGTATTGAAGAGTTTATTGAAAAGCCTCTTTTTGATGCATTGACTCTTTTAACACTTTATAAACCTGTAGAAGATATTCTTGATATCGGCTCAGGAGGTGGTCTTCCAGCAATACCTTTACTGTTGTTATATCCAGATATTAAACTTACAATGGTAGAGCCAAGAAAAAAACGGGTTGAATTTTTAACTTTCTGTATTAAAAAGCTAAATTTGACTGCAGAAATAATTCAAACACAGGATAGAGAGTTAAATATTCCTTTAGCGGCAAGCGTGGTATCTCAGGCAGTATTTGAACCTTTAATATGGATAAAACGGGCAAAAAGATTAGTTAAGGATAATGGGTTAATCTATGTACTTTCAAGTACTTCTATTGAATCCGAAAAAATCAGTAAAGGTATAAAAATAGAGTCATCAAAAAAAATAATCAGACCGATTGATAATAGTTTAAGATATGTGAATTGTATAAAGAAGCAGTAGTGGAAGGGACTATTTCTTAGTTGCTTTTTTCTTTTTGGAAATGGCTCTTGCTTTAGGAACAGGTGCTGTTTTTATAACTTTTGTTTTTGCTGGAAGGGGACGAGAGCTTTGAACAGGTTCGGGTTTTCTTACAGGGGTAACTCTGCGAGGTGCCGGTGTTTCAACAACTTCCTCAACAACTTCCTCTTCTCTTGGAGTTGCAGCTCTGGATCTTGCAGGAGCAGGGGCTGCAACTCTTGTGCTTGCAGTCTCAGTTGATGATATGCGATCAACATCAAAATTGCCCATATCAATATTTCCTTTAAAAGATGCTCCATCAACAAGAATAACCCTTGGGGCAGAGATGTCACCAACAACCCGTCCCTGTTCTGTAACGTGTACAGATTCCTGAGCTTCAACATTGCCTACAAGAACACCGCTTATAATTGCATTTCTCACATTTATATCTGCTCTAACAACGCCTCCAACCTCTACACATAAGGTTTTTGACAAAGATATACTGCCTTCAACACGACCCTCAATTGTTAAATCTTCATCACCCTCAAGATTGCCGCTAACAACGGTCTCTGAGCCTATTATTGTAATTGGTTCACTCATTTTTTAATTTCTCCTGTTGATAACCCGACTCAATTTGCCAGTATTAATCTTAAACATCCATATCGACGTTGCCTTTAAAAATAGCACCGTCGGCAATAAGTATTCTAGGGGCTTTAATGTCACCTACAGTACGGCCGCCTGATGTTATTTCAACTTTGTCTGTTGCCACAATATTACCGGTGACCTGGCCGGAGATTTCAATATTATTAGTCTCAACATCCGCTTCTACAACCCCGGATTCTTCAACATAAACATTTTGCTTTAGAATAATGCGACCTTTTACAGTTCCCTGAATTACAAGATCTTCATCTCCTGATATTTCTCCATCAATAACAATAGAACTTCCAATTACTGTATTTGCCATAACTTCCTCCTGCCTTTTTAGGCGTTGGCTTTTTTTAAAAAGTTAAGATAACACTGTGACATTAAGAGTGCAACGGTGCAAATCATAAAAGTTAATTTTTTTATTAAAGTTTCAGAGTTTTATTTTTAATTGCTTTTCTGATTTTAATCTCATTGATAGTTAGTGATGGTGCCATCAATAACGTGCCACATCCAATTAATATATAAGCAATCACAGGAAGTTGAATTATTGTAAAAATTGATGTGATAAATACAAAAAAATCTTTTTTTGTCATTATGTGAATTATTCTTAAAATTTTTCCAATTTTCCCTCTGGGCTCTCCTCCGGTTACCATATTGGGAATGGCAAGAAGATCTCCGGTGTTCATTTTATATATTCTCTGGTACATAATTAATGATGAGTATATTTGCAATCCAACAATAATAATGGTTACTATGGATAGCCAGTTAACATTATAAAAATTGCTTAGTCCCAGTCCAAGCCCTAAAAAAAATATATAATTGGTCAGATCATCACTTATAGTATCAAGCCATTGTCCTTTTAGTGAGAACATGTACTTGAGTCGTGCAATTTCACCATCACATCCATCAAGCATGGACTGTGTTTGAAACAGTACACCAGCGATAATAAGACTCCAAAAATATTCTCCCCCAAAATAGGCCGCAATACCTGAAAACATTCCAATAATCATAGAAAAAAAAGTTACCTGATTAGGTGTTAATGATGTTTTAATCAATCCGGATGTAATAAACAGTGAAAATTTTCGATTTACATTTTTAGAAATAAATCCGTCAATTGGTTTAATTAAAGATCTAAAAAGGATAGTTTTAGCTTTTTTTAAAGTTTCAGCATCATTAACCCTTAATGCAAACATATAATCAGATAAAACCTGGTGATTGGAAAAATCTATGTTTTCAGTTATTTGATTCAAATCTAAAGTATCTGAAGGCTGGATTTTAAATGGATATAAAATATCAGGATTAAGCTGTTCTTTTAAAAGTTTATTATCAAAAACAAGATCATTGTGGCAGATAAAAATATTTCCAGTTTCACATTTCAATTCTGCGGGCTCAACTATTTCAAGATTTATTCTGCTGCATTCCGGTTTTTTGCCATTTCCAATAAATGACACTTTCTTTATTCCACCATAATATAGAGATAATAGAAGTCGCTCACCAATGCTTAAGCCTGCGACCGTATATGATTCAAAACTATCTTTATTACATATGATTAAAGCACTTGATATTTTGTCTTTAAATTTTTCGTTCATTGAATACCTGACTTTTAAAATTCTTTTTTAAAATTATTTGATTTGGTCCCATTTATCCAACAACTTATCCATTCTTTTATTTAAATTATCATAAAATGGATCTTCAGGATGTCTTGTCCACGCTCTTCCTACAATATTTTTACACTTTTTTACAAGACTGATTGCCCGATACATCTTAAAAGGGGCAAGTGAGCCAGGTCCGCCAAATGCTTCAATTGCAGTCAGAGTATAAATACATCCGTTAACAGCTTCAATGCTTCCATTTTTATCCTGTCGTGCAATAACCCTGTATGAACCAATTTTAAGAGCAACATCCCTTGAACATTTTTTTGATGTGGATGTTCCTGCCATGGGTAGGTTTCGCCACATATCCCGGTATATTTGAATAGATTTTATAGGGTTATGCCTTGAAATCAAACGTGCCTTCTCACACATTTTATGAGCCGCAGTATCTGTGCTGCTGTTACAGCCAATAAGTGAAAACATTACTATAACTAGTATTAACAAACTATTTTTTAAAATCATTGAAGAACTGCTGTTCTGCATGAGTAACTGCTCCAGGGGTATCAACATCCTGCCATTTGCCAGAACCAATATCACAAACAATTGCCTGCTTATTTCTGGTCATAGCGGTTACTCCGTCTGAGAGAGTACAGTCCCCGTCAGTTCTTTTGGATGCGGCTTCTTCAATTTTTGTAAAAAGTGCAGGTGTACATGCAAATAGTCCCGTATCAACTGCATTAAATTTTTTAAGTTCTTTGTGAATGTCTATAATAAGGTCCCCATTAGTGAGAACTTTTGTAGCATCATCTTCGTCATAAATTTCATCAAGCTTTCTATCAACCGCAAGCACAAGGCCGTTTTCAGGCAAATGGGCATTTGCAAGGGTCGAAATCAGTGATGATTCAAATATGTGATCAGCCATTGAAAGAAAAAAGTTACGTCCATTTACAAGATCTTTTGCTGCAAGTACTGAAAGTCCGTTGCTCATTGTATATCGTTCATTTACTGCAAATTTTGTTTGTAATGGATGGTTGTCACTGATAATTCCATTTTGGACTTCATCAGAACGATATCCGGTAACAATTATTGCCTCTTTGATTCCTGCTTCATAAAATTTGTCAAGAACTCTCAAAATCAGGGATCGTCCGTTTAATGATAAGAGTGGCTTTGGGACCCCATTATCTGATTTCAATCTGGAACCTGTTCCTGCGGCAATTATTACAACTAATTTAATTTTTTCATTGTTCATATTAAAACTGGTAAAACAGTAATAAAAATTCGTCAATG